>JANMKM010000368.1:0-4055 GCA_031372035.1 Rhodoferax sp.
GTGCTCATCCGCAATAAACGAACACCCTCACTTGCGGTTGTGAGGGACAACCCTAGTTTCTGCCGCCCAGACTCCTAGTGGGCCGTGCTTAAAGCCTGGCGTTGATACCGGTGTTGTTTGCGAACAGATTGAGGACACAAGCAAATGAGGCTTTCAACATCAGTCCTATTTAAATATGAAATCATCTTTGCTTGGGTCGTTGTTCTCATGAACCTCCCTATATTCTGGTACGTTGGGAAGGACGCAGTTGCAAGTTGGTTGAGGCGTCCGCGGTCCTGAGCCAGTTCTTTACATATCGTTGAGCAACATTTGTCATGACAGAAGCGGTTCCAATCATTTGAATGGCGGTTCGCGAATGTCTGGCGTTCTGTAAGGAAGAGTTCGCGTCCGCACTGATCAACCACCTGTTGCTACAAGCATGACAGTACTCCGTGCTGTAACCATGTGCCTTCCAGACGATTTCCCAAACGGAAATTCATTCGCAACTCGCCCGTTGCATCGGGAAATCAATGCCCCGCTCCCTGCCATTGGTCTGGCCTTCGATGCGCGCTTGCAGGCTGCCGTCGGCGCCCAGCCGGTAGAGCACGCGCTGCGGGAAGTCTTTCTCCGGGTTTTCGAAGACGATGCTGCCGGCATCGAAGCGGATGGCCTTGAAGGTGGCTTCGGGCTTGCCGGAGGGTTTCGGCGTGAACAGCGGCGTGCCGGCTTCGTCCAGGGTGATGCGCATGGCTTCGGTGGAACTGAGCTTGCCGTCCATCAGGGTGCGGCCCATGCCCAGCATCACGCCGCCGGCCGGGCGCATCCAGTGTTCGCGGAACTCGAAGCGGCCGTTCTTGCCGGCCCAGCAGCCGGCCATCCAGGCCAGGTTGTTGAGTGACGACGCGGCGTCGGTCGCAGCGGGCGGCGCAGGGCGCGGCACGAAGCCGTCATAAAACGGTTTGAAGGCGGCAATGTCCAGCACGAACAGCTTGTCGCGCACCATCGGGTCGGGCTCGAACAGGGCCGTGACGGCTTCGCGGTTGGCGGCGCGGATGATCAGCATGCCCTTGTCGGCGGCGCTGTCCTGGTAGCGCGCACCCACCAGGATGCTGCCCAGGCCGCGCAGTCGGCTCAGGTTCTGCGAATGCTGGGCAAAGCCGGCTTGCTGCGGCGCGGGCTTGTCCTTGTCCCAGGCTGGGCCGGTGGTGAGATGGACGATGAACAGCTCGGGTGCTGGCTGGGCCGTTGCGCTTGCGGCCAGCAGCCACAGCAGGCAGATCAGGGCAAGGGAATGACGCAGCATGGCGGCCTTGGGCGTAGTGGTCAGCCCATGGTAGGCATGGCATCGCGTCGCGGCATGGACACTAACCCTGAGAGCCGCAGGCGCACCTCCGCAGCGCCGTAGCGGCGCTTGGGTTACAGATGCCGCCCCAGCACCGGGAACAGCTTCACCAGGCCGTCGGACATCACCTCCACCGCCAGCGCGGCCAGGATCAGGCCCATGAGGCGGGTCATGACGTTGATGCCGGTCTTGCCCAGCACCCGGGCGATGGGCTGGGCCGCGGAAAAGCACAGGGCCGTGGCCAGGGCAATCACCACGCCGTAGCCCACCAGCGTGCCCAGCTGCAAGAAGGTCTTGGCCTTGTCGGCGTAGATCACCACCGTGGACATGGTGGCCGGGCCGGTGAGCAGCGGGATGGTCAGCGGCACCACAGCAATGCTGGCGCGTGCGGCCGAGCGGGCGGCGGCGTCCTGCATCTCGTCCACGTTCGACTTGGCCTCGGCCGGCTGGGCGTTGAGCATGGAGATGGCGGAGGTCAGCAGCAGCAACCCGCCACCCACCTGGAAGCTGGCCAGCGAGATGCTGAAGAACTCCAGGATCTGCAGGCCCAGCAGCGCGCTCAGGGCGATCACCACAAAGCTGCTGAAGGAGGCAATCCAGATCGTGCGCTGGCGCTGCTCGCGCGTGAAGCCGTTGGTGTAGTGGATGAAGAAGGGAACGATCGCCAGCGGGTTGACAATGGCCAGCAACGTGACCAGGGGCTTGAAGTCCATGGTGCTTGCCAGTCAGCGGCCGCCGCCCACGTCCAGCAGGGCGCCGGTGGTGTAGCTGGCCTCGTCACCCATCAGCCACAGGATGGCCTGTGCCACCTCCTCGGCGGTGCCGGCGCGTTGCATCGGCACCAGCGGCGCCATCTGGCTGGCGCGTTCGGGCTGGCCGCCGGAGGCATGGATGTCGGTGGCAATGATGCCCGGCCGCACTGCGTTCACCCGCACGCCCTCGATTGCCACCTCCTTGGCCAGGCCGACGGTGAAGGTGTCGATGGCGCCCTTGGCGGCGGCGTAGTCCACATACTGGCCCGGCCCGCCCAGGCGCGCAGCCACGCTGGAGAGATTGACGATGGCGCCACCAGCGCCACCGTGCTTGCGGCTCATGCGGCGCACGGCCTCGCGCGCGCACAGGAAGCTGCCGATCACGTTGATGCCGAACATGCGCTGCAGCCGCGCCACGCTCATGGCGTCGACACGGCTGGCGTAGTCCACGACGCCGGCGTTGTTCACCAGCGCGGTCAAGGGCCCCAGCTGCGCGTCCACGGCCTGGAACATCGCCAGCACCTGGGTTTCGTCGGAGATGTCAGCTTGCAGGGCGATGGCGCGCCCACCGCCGTCCTCGATGCTGTGCACCACGGTCTGGGCGGCGGCCGCGTCGTGGGCATAGTTCACTGCCACGGCGTAGCCGCGCTGCGCCGCCAGCAGGCAGGTGGCGGCACCAATGCCACGCGAGCCGCCCGTCACCAGGACTATGGGTTTCATGGGATGCAGGGATTGTTGATTCAGGGTACAACTCAGGCCTGCCGAACAATACACCAAGGCCGCCAGTGCGTGCCAGAACAATACCGGAGACCGCGTGCCTCACAGCATCGACTACTACTTCACATCGCAAAGCCCGTGGACCTACCTGGGCCATACCCGTTTTGTGCAGATCGCCAGCAACGCCGGTGCCACGGTGCGGGTGCTGCCGGTGGACTACGGCAAGATCTTTCCTATCTCCGGCGGCCTGCCGCTGGGCAAGCGGGCGCCGCAGCGCCAGGCCTACCGGCTGATGGAGCTGGCCCGGCACCGCGACTTTCTGCGGGTGCCGATGCAGATCCAGCCCAAATTCTTCCCCGTGGCCGCCGATGATGCGGCGCGCCTGATCACGGCCGTGGCCCAGCATGACGGCAGCGCCGCAGCCTTGCGTTTGAGCGGGGCGCTGTTCGCCTGCGTCTGGGAGCAGGAGCGTGACATTGCCAGTGCCCAAACTCTGGCCGACGTGCTGCAGGAATGCGCCCTGGCAGCGGAGCGGCTGGAGCAGTCGCGCGGCGCCGATGTTGCTGCCAGCTATGAGGCCAACACCCAGGCAGCGATCGACGCCGGTGTCTTTGGCGCACCCAGCTATGTGGTGGGCCGCGAGATCTTCTGGGGCCAGGACCGCCTGGACTTTCTGGAGCGCCATCTCGCCGCCACCCCAACCACCCCAGCCGCTTGAAGCAATCGCAACCCCAGGAGCCACCATGTCCCAGACCATCACCCTGCATGCCGCCGACGGCTTTGCATTCCCCGTGTACGTGGCCGAGCCCGCTGGCACACCGCGCGCCGCCATCGTGGTGCTGCAGGAGATCTTCGGCGTCAACCCCCATATCCGCGCCGTGGCCGATGGCTATGCCGCCGCCGGCTATCTGGCGCTGGCGCCGGCCACCTTCCACCGGGCCGAGCAGGGCGTGGAGCTGGGCTACACGCAGGACGACATCACGCGCGGCTTCGGCCTGAAGACGGCGATCGAGGAGCTGCCGTTTCCTGGCGTGCTGCAGGACATCCAGGCCACGATCAACCACGCCGGCGCCACGGGCAAGGTAGGCATCGTCGGCTACTGCTGGGGCGGCCTGCTGACCTGGCGCTCGGCCTGCGAGCTCACGGGCCTGAGCGCGGCTGCGCCCTACTACGGTGGTGGCATGACGACACCGGTCGAGCTGGCACGCATTCCGCGCTGCCCGGTGCTGGCCCATTTCGGCGAGCAGGACCACTGGATTCCGATG
>JANMKM010000403.1:0-6937 GCA_031372035.1 Rhodoferax sp.
ATACGTGATCCCGAGGGTGCCAAGCACGAACAACGCGAAAATGGCTATCGCAGCCCAGTTCAGCGACTGCATCTGAACAGGCCCTAAATCCGGGCCGGCGGCTACCGCTACCGAGGAAACCTACCGCGACAATTTTGTCTACCCGTTGCCGCCGCCGTTCAACGGCGCCACCATCGACTTTGGCGGCCGCGCCAGCAATGACACGGTGTCGGTGCAACACACGCTGCGCCGCGGTGCGGACCTGCGCATGGTCTGGGGCGGCGAGTGGCGGCGCGAGCGCGTGGTCTCGCGCCCGCTGTACAACACTGCCGAGCCGTTGCTGATCGACTTCCAGCGGCTGTTCGGCAACCTGGAGTGGCACGCCAGCAGCGCTGTGGTGCTCAACGCCGGCGCTATGGCCGAGCACAGCAGCCAGTCCGGCTCCAGCCTGGCGCCGCGCTTGATGGCGAACTGGCATGTGACACCGAGCCAGACGCTGCGACTGGGCGTGTCCAAGGCTTTCCGGCCGCCCAGCACCTTTGAGAAATCTGCCGACGTGCGCTACGAGGTGCTTGGCACGCTGCTGCAGGCCACCAATGTGTCGCGTGGCAGCGTCATGCCGGAAAGTGTGGTCGCCACCGAGCTGGGCTACCTGGGCGACTTCTCGCGCCTTGGGCTGTGGCTGGACGTGCGCGTCTTCGACGAGCGCATCAAGGGCTTTGTGCGACCGCTGAACTACGCGTTGCCACCGGGCACGGCGCTGTTGTCGAATCAGTCCATCGACTACGTCAATGCCGAGGACTTCAGCATCCACGGCCTGGAATACGAGTTCAAGTGGCAGCCCTGGAGCGGGGCCCAACTGCGCCTGGGCCAGGCCCGGGTGATCATCGGCTCCAACGACCTGGGCACGCGCTCGGCCGCGGCGCCGCTCACCACCTCGGTGGCGCTGATGCAAAAGCTGCCGGCGGGTTGGGACCTGACGCTGCTGCACCATGACGGCGGTACCCGCAACCTGCTGGGCTTCGGCAACCTGAGCAAGATGCAGCGTACCGACCTGCGCGTGGCCAATACCCAGCGCATCGGTCCGGCACGGGTAGAGCTGGCCTTGACGCTGCAGAACCTGGGTGCGGATTATCAGGACTACGACCCGCGTTTCCTGTTCCGCCAGCGCGCCTTTGCCAGCCTGCGGGTGGACCACTGACATCCAGCCGGCCGCCGCCAGGCTGTGAGCGGCTTGCACCATGCGCCAGTTTCCATTGAGCCTTCCCCGCGCTGCCACTCGGCGGTTGTGGCTGGTGCTGTGTTGCGCCGGTCTGGCGCTGAACGCCGGGCGGGGCTGGGCCGCTGAGGCCACGGTGCTGATCGTCAGCAGCGAAAAATCGCCAGCTTTTGAGCAGGCGGCGCGGGTGCTGGCGACGGAGCTGGAGCGTGGCGGTCTGGCTGCCGGTGAGGTGCAGCAGCTGGCATTGGCCGATCTGCCGGCCGGCAGTCTGGCGCCGAAGGTGGTGGTGGCACTGGGCAGCCCGGCGGCGGCGGCGCTGGCGCGGCGCGAGCTGCGTGGCGCGCTGCTGTGTGCCTTGCTGCCGCGCAACAGCTTCGAGCGCATCGCGCAGGACAGCGGCCGGCGGGCCTCGCCCCAGTTCTCCGCGATCTACCTGGACCAGCCCCTGGGGCGCCAGCTCGATCTGCTGCGCCTGGCGCTGCCCGAAGCCCGGCGCATCGGCGTGCTCTGGGGGCCGGAGTCCCAGGCCCAGGCCTTGGCCCTGGCCGGTGCCGCGGCTACGCGCAACCTGCAGCTGGTGGCTGCCACGGTCAGTGGCAGCGACAACCTGTACGCCAACCTCAAGCGGGTGCTGGAGGACAGCGATGTGCTTCTGGCACTGGCCGACCCGCAGGTCTACAACAGCAGCAGCATCCAGAACATCCTGCTGGCCTCGTACCGGGCCCGGGTGCCGATGCTCGCCTTCTCGCCGGCCTATGTACGCGCCGGCGCGCTGGCAGCCGTGTACGTGACGCCCGAGCAGGTGGCGGTCCAGGCTGCCGGCCTGGCGCGCCAGGTGCTGCAGGGCCGCGGCCTGCCAGCGGCGCCTGTCCACTCGCGCGACTTCAGCGTCGGCGTGAACGAGCACGTGGCCCGCTCCATGGGCCTGAGTCTGGACGCCCGCGCGCTGGAAGAGAAATTGCGGGCAGCGGAGAGGCCACCATGAAGCGGTTGGTGGGCATTCAGGTCCGCATGCTGCTGGCGGCCTTGCTGCCGGTGACAGTGGTCGCGGTGTCGCTGGCGGCGGTGTTCCTGACGAGTCAGGTGGGCGATAACGCGCGGGCGCAACAGCAGCGCGAAAGCTCGCTGATCCGGCAGGTGGCGTCCAGCAGCGTCTACGGTGTGTTCTCCGGCAATGTCGCCAGTCTGCAGGCCGTGGCCAATGGCGCCATGCGCGAGCCTGACGTGCGCTCGGTGCTGATCCTCGACGCCCGCGGTGGGGTGTTGCCCAGCTCTGGAGAGGTCCTGCCGGCGCGACTGCAGCCCAAGTGCCGCTGGACGACCTGTTTGATGGCGGCAAGCCTGGCGACGGGGTCGCTCCCCAGGTGTTGGGGCAGGTGCAGATGGAGTTCTCCCGCGCACCGCTGCTGGCGCGCGAGCGCGAACTGCTGCTGGCAGGGGTGCTGGTTACCGTGGCGGGTCTGCTGTTTGGCGGCGCGCTGGCGCTGGGGCTGGGCCGCGGTGTGGTGATGCCGATCATGCGGGTGTCGCGCCAGATCGAGAGCATTGGCCAGGGCGACTTTTCGCCCTGGGGCAGTGGCCGTGGCAACAACCCCCTGCAAGGCATGCAACTGGCGCTGGACACCATGGCTCAGCGCCTGCGCGAAGGCCGTGACGAACTGGAAGGCCAGGTGGCGGCGGCTACGGTGGAGCTGCGCGAGAAGAAGGAGGAGGCCGAGACGGCTACCCGGGCCAAGTCGCAGTTCCTGGCCGCTGCCAGCCATGACCTGCGCCAGCCCACCCACGCCCTGGGCATGTTCGTGGCCCGGCTGGCGCAGCTGCCGCATGATGCCGACACCGCCCATCTGGTGACCCAGCTCGACGCTTCGGTGCGTGCCATGCAGGACCTGCTGGACAGCCTGCTCGACATCTCCAAGCTCGACGCCGGTGCGGTGCGGGCTCAGCCGCGGTCCATGCCACTGGGACCATTGCTGCAGCAGGTGGCCCAGGCCCTGGCCAGCCAGGCGCAGGACAGGGGGCTGCGGCTGCGGGTGCATTCCAGCAACGCCTGGGTGCACAGCGACCCGGCGCTGCTGCAACGCATCCTGACCAACCTGGTGGCCAATGCCGTACGCTATACCCCCAGCGGCACGGTGCTGCTGGCGGCGCGGCCTGCAGCCGACGGCCGCAGCTTGCGGATCGAGGTGCGTGACAGCGGCATCGGCATTGCGCCCGAGCACCAGCAGCAGGTCTTCCGTGAGTTCTTCCAGGTTCGCAACGCCGAGCGCGACCGCAGCAAGGGTCTGGGCCTGGGCTTGAACATCGTGGAGCGCACAGCGCATCTGCTGGGTACGGAGATCGGCCTGCGTTCCGGTCTGGGTTGCGGCAGCTGTTTCCACTTGCGCCTGCCCTTGGCAACGCCGCAGACGCTGGATCTGGTACCGGCCGCTGCCGAGCCTCAACCCCAGGCTGATCTGGACGGGCTGCAGGTGTTGGTGGTGGAAGATGACCTGCTGGCCCGCTCGGCCCTGTCCACGCTGCTGCAGTCCTGGGGCTGTGTGGTGCGCATGGCCACCGGGCTCCAGGAGGCGCAGGCTGCGCTGGAGGCCGGCGCGCCGGTGCGGGTGATTGTCAGCGACTACCGGTTGGGCGAAGGCGAGAACGGTATTGATGTCATTGCCGCGCTGCGCCTGCGCCATGGCGCAGGGCTGGCCGCGTGCCTGATGAGCGGCGACACCGACGAAGACCTGCTGCATGCTGCGCGGGATGCCGGCTTGACGCTGCTGCACAAACCGGTGCGCCCGGCCAAGCTGCGCAGCCTGATCCGGCACCTGGGAACGCTGTAGCCCCGCGGCGGGCCAGGGGCGTGCTAGGCACCCTGGCGGCCACGCAGCCCGAGCCGGCTGGCCACCAGCACGGCCTGCATCCGGGTTTGCACGCCGAGCACCCGCAGGATGGCCGAGACATGGCTTTTCACCGTCTCCTCCGACAGGCTCATACTGACGCTGATCTCGCGGTTGCTGCGGCCGTCGAGCAACTCCAGCAGCACATCTTCCTGGCGTCGCGTGAACTTGGGCAGCACCTCGGGCAGCTCCGGCGGGTCCAATGCATCGACCGCATCGGTGGCGGCCTCTGCCGGCACATAGACATCCCCGTCCATCACCAGCCGCAGGGCGCGCAACAATTCGTCGGAGACACTGGACTTGGTGACGAAGCCGGCGGCACCCCGCGCCAGCACCTGCTGCATGGTGCTCGGATTGGCCGAGCCCGAGAGCATCACGATCGGCAGCTCCGGGTGCTGCACCCGGAACACGTCCAGCGCCTGCAGGCCGTTGAGGTCCGGCAGGTGGTAGTCCAGCAGCACCAGGTCCAGATCCGGATGCACGTTCGAGAGTTCAAAGGCGCGGGCGCAGTTGCCGGCGTCCAGCACCTCGATGTTTTCGTCCAGCCCCTTGAGCACCTGGCGCAGGCCCTCGCGCACCAGGGCATGGTCGTCCACCACCAGGATCTTCAGGTTCTTGGCCCGGGTGCTGATTGCTGGCGTGGACATGGAGCGGTGCCGCGGCTCAGGTGCTCAGAGCAGGGGTTCAGACGCAGCGCGCGCCATCTACCTCGATGCAGACGCCGCTGATGAAGCTGGCCTCGTCGCTGCTGAGGTACAGCGCGGCGTTGGCCACATCGAGCGCAGTGGAAAAGCGCCCTAGCGGAATGCTGGCCAGGAACTTGGCGCGCCGCACGTCGTCCACCGGGCCGCCGGCGAATTCGGCTGAGAGGCCGGTGTCGGGGTTGAACACCGGGTTGATGCAATTGACGCGGATGTTGTCGGGCCCGAGCTCGGCCGCCAGGGACTTGGAGGTGGTGATCACCGCACCCTTGGAACCGTTGTACCAGGTCAGCCCCGGCCGCGGGCGCACGCCGGCGGTGGAGGCGATGTTGATGAAGCTGCCGCCACCCTGGGCCCGGAATATTGGCGTGGCATGGATCGTGGCCAGGTAGATGCTCTTCATGTTGACCGCAAAGCACTTGTCGAACTCTTCTTCGCTGACCTCCAGCGCCGGGCGGTTGCGGTGCGTCCAGCCGGCGTTGTTGACCATCACGTCCAGGCTGCCGTGGCGCTGTACGGCGCAGTCCACCAGGGCCTTGACCTCGGCAGACACGGTGACGTCGGCGGCGAAGAACGAGGCCCTGCCGCCGGTGGCGGTGATCTCGGCCACCACCCGCTGCCCGGCAGCGGCGTTGACGTCGTTGACGATGACGCTGGCGCCTTCGGCTGCCAGCCGCTTGGCGATGCCTTCGCCGATGCCGCCACCGGAACCGGTGACGATGATGGATTTGTTGGGCACACGCATGCTGGATACCTGTCTTGTCGGGTGGCCGATTATCCGTGCCGGATGGCCACGGTCTTGAGGGTGGTGAAGCCGTACAGCGCCTCGAAGCCCTTTTCCCGGCCGTAGCCGCTGGATTTGACGCCGCCAAATGGCAGCTCGACGCCGCCGCCAGCACCATAGTTGTTGACGAACACCTGGCCGCACTTCACGCGCCGGGCCATGCGCAGGGCGCGCGAGCCGTCACGCGTCCAGACACCGGCGACCAGGCCGAACTGCGTGGCGTTGGCCAGATGCACCGCCTGGTCCTCGTCGCGGAAGGCCATGGCTGCCAGCACCGGGCCAAACACTTCTTCCTGCGCCAGCCGGTGCGTCACTGGCACGTCGCGCAGCAGGGTGGGGGCCTGGTAGAAGCCGGTCTCGGGCGCCTCGTCCACCACCACGCCCTGCGCCACCATGGGGATGCCGGCCACCTGTGCGTCGCTGAGGAAATCCCAGACCCGCTGCAGCTGGGTCTGGCGGATCAGCGGGCCGACATCCAGGTCGAAGATCGCCGGGCCGACACGCAGCTTGGCGAAGGCCTGGCCCAGGCGCTCCAGCAGCGGCTCGTAGATCAGTTCGTCCACCAGCAGGCGCGAGCCGGCAGAGCAGGTCTGGCCGGCGTTCTGAACGATGGCGTTGATCACCATGGGCAAGGCAGCATCCAGGTCAGCGTCGGCAAAGATGATCTGTGGGCTCTTGCCACCCAGCTCCAGCGTGACCGGGCAGTGGCGCTCGGCCGCCACCTGCTGGATCAGCGTGCCCACCCGCGGGCTGCCGGTGAAGCTGATGTGGTCGATGCCCGCGTGCCGCGCCAGCGCGTCTCCGGCCTCATGGCCGTAACCGGTGACGATGTTGATGGCGCCGGCTGGAAACCCTACTTCGGCCGCAAGCTCTGCCACCCGCAGCAGGCTCAAGCAAGCGTCTTCGGCCGGCTTGACCACGCAGACATTGCCGGCCGCCAGGGCGCCGCCGACGCTGCGGCCGAAGATCTGCATCGGGTAGTTCCACGGGATGATGTGCCCGGTGACGCCATGCGGCTCGCGCCAGGTGAGCACGCTGTAGCCGTCCAGGTAGGGGATGGTGTCGCCGTGCAGCTTGTCGCAGGCACCGGCGTAGTACTCGAAGTAGCGCGCCAGCGCCGCGGCGTCGGCCCGGGCCTGCTTGGTGGGCTTGCCGCAATCGCGTTGCTCGATGGCGGCGAGTTCTTCAAGCTGCTCGCCGATCTTCAGCGAAAGCCGCATCAGCAGCCGCCCGCGTTCGGCCGCGCTCAGCCTGGTCCACACCTTTTCCTGGCAGTGCCTCGCGGCCGCCACCGCGGCATCCATGTCTTCCGGCGTCCCGCGCTGGATGCTGTCGTACGGCTGGCCGTCGGACGGGTCGATGACGGGCA
>JANMKM010000454.1:0-9962 GCA_031372035.1 Rhodoferax sp.
CACCCGCCCCCTGCCTGCGGCAGAGCGGCGCGCCATCGTGGCCCTGCACTACCGGCCACACCGTGACCGTGCAGAAGGAGCCGTGGCCGATCTCGTGGCGCAGGGACAGCGGGTGGTCCACATTGCCTGCCACAGCTTCACACCGGAACTGCATGGCGTGGTGCGCCAGGCCGACGTGGGGTGGCTGTACGACCCGCGGCGCTCGGCTGAAATGGCGTTTGCTCGCAGCTGGATGGCGGAGCTGGCGCAGCAGGCACCAGCGCTGCGGCTGCGGCGCAACTACCCCTACCAGGGCAGGGGCGATGGCCTGACCGCGCTGCTGCGCAAACGCTTTGGCAACGGTGCCTATGCCGGCATCGAGCTGGAAGTCAACCAGCGCTTCGCCTTGCAGGGGGGATCTGCATGGGCGCAATTGCGCGATGCGCTGACGGCGAGCCTGGGCGCCACGCTGTCCGGCGGCGGCGCTTCACCCTTGCCAGCGCCGACGCGGCGCTGACCAACATCAGCCGCTGCGCCGCGGGCCTACCACTCCAGCGGCGGCAGGTCGTGAAACACCTGGCGCGTGCCGGCAATCCACTGCTGCTTGAGCAGCTCGAAGTAGCCGTCGCCAGCATCAAAGCGGCGTTGCATGGTGACAGCCAGGCTGTCGCGCTGGTAGCACAGCAGGTCAATCGGCATGCCGACCGACAGGTTACTGATCATCGTGGTGTCAAACGACACCAGCACGCACTTGGTGGCGTCTTCCAGTGTGGCGCTGGGCGTTACCGCCAGGTCCAGAATCGGCTTGCCGTACTTGGCTTCGCCGGTCTGCAGAAACGGCGTGTCGCTGCCGGCCTCGATGAAGTTGCCCTCAGCGTACAGCCGGAACAGCCGCATGTCTTCGCCAGCAATCTGCCCGCCCAGGATAAAGGAGGCGTTGAATTTCAGGCCACCACTCTCCATGAACGGGCCATCACGGCGCTCGATGTCGCGCATGGCGTCCGACACCAGGTTCGCCACGTCGAACATCGAATCTGCGGTCCAGATGTGGTCCCGGTCGGCCGCGGCGCGCTTGCGCAGCAGGTTGATCACGGCCTGGGTTGCGGCCAGGCCGCCAGAGCTCAGCAGTACCAGCACCCGGTCGCCGGGGCTGGCAAACACGGTCATCTTGCAGAACTTGGCGTAGTTGTCCACGCCAGCATGGGTGCGCGAGTCGCTGGCGAAGATCAGGCCCTGTTCCAGCTTGACACCAACACAGTAGGTCATCCAGGGACACTCTGAACCGGTCGGCGCTGCGGATTGTTCAGAACTGCAGCGCAGGCGCCATGAGCGTGGCCGGCGCGTCCACCACCTCGTCCACCCAGACCTTGAAGCTCTGCAGGGTGTTGGGGCCGAAGGTGCTGGACAACGCCACGTCGCAGGCGTCGCGGCCACGGGCAATCAGCACCCGGCCGATGCGCGGCGTGTTGTTGCGGGCGTCGAAGGTGTACCAGCGGTCACCCAGCCAAACCTCGAACCAGCCGGCGAAGTCCATGGTGCCCCATGGTGGTGGCGTGCCGACATCACCCAGATAGCCGGTGCAATAGCGCGCCGGTATGTTCATGCAGCGGCAGAAGGCGATGGCCAAATGCGCGTAGTCGCGGCACACGCCCACGCCCTCGTTGTAGGCCTCCCAGGCGGTGCGGGTGCGGCGGGCATTGTGGTAGCCGAACTCGATGTGGGCATGGACGAAGTCGCAGATGGCTTGGACCCGGCCCCAGCCGGTGGGCCCGGAGCCAAACAGCTGCCAGGCAATCTCGGAGAGCTGGTCGGTTTCGCAATAGCGGCTGCCCAGCAGGTAGACCAGCGTGGATTCGGGCAACTGCTCCACCGGCATCTGCTGCGCCCAGGGCGCCACTTCATCGACGGCGCCACTGTCGTGGATCAGCGCATCGGTGCTGATCACGAACAGGCCCGAGGGTGCCACCAGGCGGCTGCACCAGTTGCCAAACATGTCCCGGTAGGCGCGCACCGGCACGCCCGGGTTTGTCAGCAAGTGGTCAGGACGCACCAGATCGGACGCCCGCGAATAGTGGATGCTCAGCGCCAGGATCATCGGCGTGGGCTGCGGGCAGTGGTAGGCCATCTCGAAGCCAACGCGAAGTTTCATAGGTGTCCTGGTGTGGTGGCCGTGGCTGCTGCAGCGAACCAGATGCGGTGCTGCACGCAAGAGCAGTGCCAAGGCTTGACGATACGGCCGGCGCGCCCGTGCGTCCGTGCGCCAGCGTACACAGCGCGGGCCGTGAGCTGGCTTTGCCAGTATGCTACTGATTCAGGAGCTGTCCGTGCTTTATTTATGCCGCGTCTGGACGTTTTTCAGCCGCGCCGCGCGGCCTCGATCGCGGCGATGTCGATCTGTCCCATCTCCATCATGGCTTCGAACGCACGTTTGGCCGCGGCCCGATCAGGGTCAGTGATCGCGGCCATCAGGGCGCGTGGCGTGATCTGCCAGGACAGCCCCCACTTGTCCTTGCACCAGCCGCACGCGCTTTCCTGGCCGCCGTTGCCGACTATCGCGTTCCACAGGCGATCCGTCTCGACCTGGTCATCGGTCGCCACCTGAAACGAAAAGGCCTCGCTGTGCTTGAACTCCGGGCCGCCGTTCAGGCCGAGACAGGGGATTCCCAGCACTGTGAACTCAACCGTCAGGACATCGCCCCGCTTGCCTGAGGGATAGTCACCGGGCGCATGGTGCACGGCTCCCACCGCACTGTCCGGGAAGGTCCGGGCGTAGAAGGTCGCAGCGTCCAGCGCGGTGCCGTCGTACCAGAGACAAATTGTGTTCTTGCCGACCATCGTGGTTCTCCAAAATCGGGACAGACAGGTGCATCATGCCCGCGCATGGGCGCCAGGGAAGCGCCGACAAGTCCGCTACGGCACCGATCGGATGCAATGTATCCGCAAATGGCGGCGGCAGAGGCGCAGCAGGGATCACTCCAGAGCATGAACAGCCGGTCAGGCGTTCACGCCGCTGGCTAGCGCATGGCGACCCGTGAGTTCAGGCGCGCTGTCCTTGAGCAAGGGGTCGGTGCTACCCGCATCTCCCGGGTTCATCATGGTGCCAGCGACGGCGCCGCCCAGTGCGCCGGCCACGGCACCGATCGTGCCCCCTACCACTGCGCCCAGCGGGCCACCCACCACCACGCCGATGGTGGTGCCGATAGCCGCACCGCCCACAACGCCGCCGCCCGCCAGCACCGACTTGGCCTCGCGCTCGGCTTCCCCGGGCTCCAATGCAACCTGAGCCGCAGGGTTCGGGTCCTGCGATGGAATGCCGTGGCCGAGATTGGCCTGCTCGGCAAGATCCTCATCGTGGGGTGCGGTAAGCGGCGGTAGTGTGGTGGATGTGTTCATTGGGGTTTCCTCGAGTCAAGGTACAACGGTATGCCCATGCTCGGCCAAGCTCTGTTCGTTGCCGAACACCGCACTGATGCGACCCGGCGCATGATGGCCATCCACGGTCACTGGGCGCCCCTGCCCATGCCGCCACTCTTGACGGGAATCCCATGCAAGTCTTGTTGAATACCGATCCGCACGTTGATGGACGCCACCAGATGGCCGAGCACCTGAACACCGTGGTGCAGGAGGCGCTTTCGCGTTTTCGCGCTCAGGTCACCAGGGTGGAGGCACACCTGGCCGATGCCAACAGCCACGCCAAGACCTATCCGGACGTGATCCAGTGCACGCTCGAAGCCAGGCTGGTCGGGCTGGAGCCAGTGGTGGTGAAGGACCACGCGGACACGGCCCACCAGGCAATTCAGGGTGCTGTGGGCAAGCTCAAGCGTGCTCTGGACAGCACGCTGGCCAAACGCGAGCCTCGGCGTGGCACGGGTCTGCCGGATATGGCCCTGGACGCGGCTGCGACACCGGACGCCAGCGCAAGCTGACGGTTTCGCGGTCGCCGCGGGGCGGCCAACCGAAGGTCAATCAGCGCGCGGTCTGCAGCAACCGCAGCCGCCGTGCCGCATCTTCAGCCTTGGCGTCGTCGATCTCGCGCAGCACACCGCCTACATCGGCCTTGGCCGTGCTGCGCACAAAGCGTCCGGTGAGCAGCACATCCGGGTCGAGCACGCCGCGCTGGTACAGGTCCCAGATCTCGCCACCGTAGTCGGTGCCCAGCAGTTCCGGCGCAAACTGGCCGAAGAAACCGCGCAGGTTACCCACGTCGCGCTGCAGCATGCGCTGGGCGTGGTTGTTGCCAGCAGCGTCCACCGCCTGTGGCAGGTCGATGATCACCGGACCGTCGGCGGCCAACAGGATGTTGAACTCCGACAGGTCACCGTGAACCACCCCGGCGCACAGCATGTGCACCACCTCCACCAGCAGCGCCGCATGGTGCAGCCGCGCGAGCTCGGGCGTGTAGGCCACGTCATTGAGCCGGGGCGCAGCGTCGCCCTGGGCGTCGGTCACCAGTTCCATCAACAACACGCCCTCGAAGAAGTTGTAGGGCTTGGGCACACGCACGCCAGCGTCGGCCAGCCGGTACAGGGCGTCGACCTCGGCACTCTGCCAGGCAGCTTCCTGCGCGGCGCGGCCGAAACGCGTGCCCTTGGCCATGGCACGGGCCTGGCGGCTGTTCTTCACCTTGCGGTTCTCGGTGTAGTCCACGGCCTGGCGAAAGCTGCGGTTGGTGGCTTCCTTGTAGACCTTGGCACAGCGGGTCTCCGCGCCACAGCGCACCACATAGACCAACGCTTCCTTGCCACTCATGAGCTGGCGCACGACGCTGTCGACCAGGCCTTCCTCGATCAGGGCTTGCAGTCTTGGGGGAGCTTTCATGGCTCGATTTTCGCTGTCCCGCGAATGGCAGCGGCGAGCAGGGCTACTTCGGGCGCGGTGGCATGAACGGCGCGAGCAGCTGGTCCAGCATGGTGGGCAGCGCCGGCTCATCGGTGCCGTAGCGCTGCGGCCACGCCCCTTTGGGCGCGCGGTAGGTGCCAAACAGCCGGTCCAGCAGCGGCAGGAAGGGCGCGAAATTGCCATGCCGGTGGTTGTCGCCATCCAGGTACTGGTGGTGCCAGTGGTGAAATGCCGGGGTGGACAGCACCTGGGAGAGCCAGCCCAGGCGCCAGCGCACATTGGCATGGATCAGGTAGCCCCACATGCTTCCCACCAGGGTCACCAACAGCGGCACCCAGTCCACCTCGGCGCGCGCCGGCTGTGCCAGGCCCAGCAGGTACAACGGCAGCAGACCGCACAGGCGCATGAATACCAGGTCCACCGGATGGGCGCGGCTATTGACCAGCCAGTCCATCTGGGTGGCGCTGTGGTGCAGGGCATGAAAGCGCCAGAGCCAAGGCACGGCATGCAGCCAGCGGTGCGCCCAGTAGAAGCCCAGTTCTGCCACCAGCAACGCCACGCCGAAGCGTAGCCACAGCGGCCAATCGGCCACACCCGGCAGCAACCCTTGCGGCGCCACGGCTTGCAGCGCCCAGAGCAGCGCGGCCACGGGCAGCACCAGCAGACGCCCAGGCAGCAGGCTGGTCAGGAAGTAGTAGCCCACATCGGTGGCCCAGCCCGCGCGCAAGGCCGGCTTTGGATGCAGGGCGAAGCGCCGCTCCAGCGGGATAAACAGCAGCGCCAGCAACAGCAGGCCGTTGCCGAAGCGGAAAGCGTCAAATGCCAAGGGTGGCAGGTTGATCTGCCACTGGCGCAGGGTCTCCAGCATCAGCTCGGAACAGTCTCAGGCCGCAGCAGCTCTGGCGGGCGCCGTGGCGGCCGCATTCAGCCAATGCGCTGCCAGCGCGTGCGCCGGTACACGGCGCCAAAGGCCAGGGCACTCAGTGCCAGCAGGCCCAGCGTGCCGGGTTCGGGCAGCTCACGCATGTCAACCCCGTCCAACAGCACCAGCGGCGGGTCGCCAGTACCCACCGACAGGAAGCTCAACACCTCGGTCGCGTTCTGCGCCGTGAAGACCATGGTCTGCTGGGCCCAGGGCGAGATCGTCAGCGTGCTGCCGTCGCCCTTCATGAGGGCCGAGTTCAACACATTGCTGCCCAACGACACTTGCCAGAAACCAGTTACCGGGCCGGGTATGGTGACAAACAGTTCCACATCTTGCACCAGCGCCTGATAGAAGCTGAGCTCGTAGCTGGCGCCGGGTGTGAGGCCGGTCAGAGTCTGGGTAATGGCCGAATTCATGAAGTTGCCATCGGAGAACACGAAGTTACCGCCGTCCGGACTGAACTGCGGCAGCGGCCCGGCCACGCCCACATTGGGCGGGAAGATGATGCCCGAGCTGTACCAGGACGGAAACACGATCGCCTCGCCAATGTTGGAGTTGCTCCAATCGATGACGTTGCCAAGAAAGGACGAGGTCGTCAGGACATTGGTGTTCTCGAACGACCCGTTGAGCACAATGTTGGCGTTGGCCGATACGGCCAGAAGGCCTGTGGCCATCAGAGCCGCCAGGCGCGTTGGCGCGGCGCGCAAGAGCCGGGACGCTTTGGATGGCTGGAACGTGTGGTTGCTCATCGCCTGTCTCCTGTTGAATACAGCATGCACAGATGCGGCTGGTCCAGGGTGGGGGTGCCGCGCGGGCCGTCCATTCCCAAGCACTAACCGCGCCAAGCGCCGCAAGTGCTTGTTTTCACTGCAGGGCGCATGGCCACTGTGCCCGGGCTGCAGACAGGTGTCAAGAAAGCCGGCAGGGCCGGAAACAGTCACCCAAGCCCGGGGAAACCCTTGCTCGGCGCTGCTAGCGCTTGCGCGCCAGGATCGCTTCCATCCGGTCCATGATGCCGTTCATACCCGCCACCAGCGCCTGGTAGGGCGCGGGAGATGCCAGGTCGACGCCGGCCTCCTTCACCAGCTCATACGGGTAGCGTGAGCCGCCGGCGCGCAGGATGCCCAGGTAGCGCTCGCGCGCGCCGGGCACACCCTGCAGGATGTCGCGGGCAAACATCGAGCCGGCGGCAATCGACGTGGCGTACTGGAACACGTAGAAGCGGCGGTAGAAGTGCGGGATGTAGGCCCACTCGATGCCATAGACGTCGTCGATCTTCACCACGCCCTGGTCATGGCCGTGGTAGCGCTTGAGGATTTCCGCGTATGTCTTGCTCAAGGCCTCGCCGGTCAGCGATCCGCCCTTGTCTACCTGCGCATGCACACTGCGCTCGAAGTCCGCAAACATCGCCTGGCGGAAGAAGGTGCCGCGCAGGTTTTCCAGCGCCGAGCCCAGGTACAGCAGGCGCTCGTCATCGGTCCTGGCCACCTTGAGCATGTGCTCCAGCATGAACACCTCGTTGGTGGTGGAGGCGATCTCGGCGGTAAAGGTGGGGTAGTCGGCGGTGACAAAGGGCTGGGCCTTGTTGGCCAGATACGAATGCATGGCGTGGCCCCATTCGTGCGCCAGCGTCGAGAGCGACTCGTAGTCGTCGTTGTGGTTGAGCAGCAGGTAGGGATGCACGTCATACGCGGCCCCATTCATGTAGGCGCCGGAACGCTTCTTCGGCCGCGGGTAGATGTCCATCCAGCGCGCCTTGGCGCCTTGCTCCATCACCCGCACATAGTCCTCGCCCAGCGGCTTCATGGCGTCGAGCATCAGCTGTGTGCTCTGGGTTATCGGGAATTGCAGGTTGCCGGTGACCAGCGGCGGATAGATGTCGTGGTACTGCATGTCCTGGATGCCCAGCATCTTGCCGCGCAGCCGGAAATAGCGGTGCAAGGTTGGCAGGTTGGCGTTGCTCTGCGCGATCAGCATGTCGTAAACCGCCACCGGTAGTTTGTTGCCGTCCAGCGCCTGGGTGATCGAGTCGGGGTACTTGCGCACCTTGGCGTATGCGGCATCGCGCTTGAGCTGCTCGTAAAACATCACGCCATAGCTGCGCTCGAAGGCCTTCCACTTGGCCCAGAAGGCGTCGAACACCAGTTTGCGGTCGGCCCGGTTATCCAGTGCGCGGTACTTGGTGTAGGCCGACTGGTCGATCTCCACCTCTTCACCGCTGGAGAGCTTCACCTTGGGCCATGGCATTTCGGCGTCTGACAGTACCGAGTAGATGGCGTTGGCGGCACCGGTGGCGTTGCCGAAGTTCGCCACCAGTTCCTCGCCGCGCTGGTCCAGCGTATGGGCGGAGCTACGCAGCACGTCGTCCAGCGGATGGCTGTAGACGCGCAGCGATTTGTCCTGCGCCAGGAAGGCGGCAATGCGCTTCGGTCCCAGTTTGATGATCTCCGGGCTCAGGAAGGCGCTGGCCTGCTCCACCTTGTTGCCCAGCACGTCGGCCCGCTGGCTCAGGTCGCGACCGGAGCTGGCGCCAGTGTCCTCGTCGCGGAACTGGAAGGCATAGCTCTGCAGCAGGGCATTGCGCTTCTGCAGATCGGCATTCAGGTCCAGGCAGCTCTTGAAGCGCTTGAGCGAATCACCCATGTGGCCGCTGCAGCCGGCAAAGGCCTTGAGCTGCTGCTCCAGCTTGAGAGCATCGGTGTCCCATGCCGCCTGGTTAGCATACATGTCTGCCAGGTTCCAGCGGTCGGCCGGCATGTCGGCAGCACTGGCTAACAGGGGCAGGGCCGTCAGGATGGCGGCGCAGGTGTGCAGGATGCGGTGGTTCATACGCCGATTATCGGGAGTGCACGGCACGGGTCGCTGCCCTCCGACATACTCGGGGCGAACGGGATGGCTACCCGCTGGAAGCGGGCAATGCTCAGCGCCCCTGCAGCGCCCGCTGGTACAGCGGCATCACCTTGGGCAGGTTGACCTGGATGTCCTGGATCCGTTTGGCGCCGGAGGGATGGGTGGAGAGCCACTGCGGCGGCGCGCCCTTGGCTGCGGCACCCATCTTGGTCCACAGCGTGACGCCAGCGCGCGGGTCGAAGCCGGCTCGGGCGGCCAGTTCCATGCCCACCAGGTCAGCCTCGGACTCATCCTCGCGGCTGAACTCCAGCGTCAGCAGGTTTGCGCCGCCGCGCGCCACGGCGTCAGTGACATGCGGATTGATACCCAGAATGCCGGCCAGCAAGGCGCCACCCACACGGGCCGCGCCCTGGGTAACGGCCGACTTGCCGGCGCGCTCGCGCGCGTGCTCGCGCAGTGCATGTGCCATCTCGTGGCCCATCACCATCGCCACCTCGTCGTCGCTGAGCTTGAGCTGGTGCAAGATGCCGGTGTAGAAGGCAATCTTTCCGCCCGGCATGCAAAAAGCATTGATCTGGTTCGAGCCGATCAGGTTGACCTCCCACTTCCATTCCTTGGCCCGCGGGTTCCATTCGTAGGTGAAGGGAATGATGCGCCGGGCGATCTCGCGCAGGCGCTGGCTCTGGGCGCTGGAAGGCGGCGCCAGAGCCTTCTGGCTGTCAGCCTGTTGCAGCAGTTGCAGGTACTGCTGGCCCGCCATGCGTTCAATGTCCGCCGCCGGAATCAGCTTGGTAAAGGCCGAGTTCTTGCCCACGTCCACACCTTCGCGCGCCGGCTGCTGTGCAGCCAGAGGCGGTGTAACCAGCAATGCAGCGGCCAGGGCCAGGGTCAACCAGGGCCGGCCATGGGGATTGCGATGCGGCTGTTTCAAGCGGAAGGACTCCTGTGCCCGAAGGGGCAGGTGAAATGCTGCGCGTATTATTCCTGCATGACCCCACCTGCGGCGCAACAAGGCCAAATCAAGCCCTCCTGGAGCCAGACACTGCGGGTCTACCGCGAACCGGCGACGCTGCGCATGTTCTCCCTCGGTTTCTCCGCCGGCTTGCCGCTGCTGCTGGTGCTGGGCACCCTGAGCTTCAGGCTGCGCGAAGCCGGAATCAACCTGGCCACGATCGGCTTTCTGAGCTGGATCGGCCTGGCCTACGCCTTCAAGTGGGCCTGGTCGCCGCTGCTGGACCGGGTGGCGTTGCCGCTGCTCACGCCCTGGCTGGGCCGCCGCCGCAGCTGGCTGCTGCTGGCCCAGCTGGTCATCATGGCCGGGCTGGTGGGCATGGCCCTGACAGACCCGAAGCTGGCGTTGGAGCAGGTT
>JANMKM010000479.1:0-4950 GCA_031372035.1 Rhodoferax sp.
ACCCCACCTTCAGCCGCCGCCCCAGCTCCCGGCTGTTGCCATGCGCCTGCCACTGCCCTCGCAGCGGCGCTCCAAAACGCCTCTCGTATTCGCAGTACGTCTCAAAAATCTCCTCAGCACTTCGCTCCGGGTGGTAGTTCAGAACAAACAACAGATTGTCAAACGCAATGCTGTAGGCCGGCCGTACTTCAACGGCCTTTCGCAAGGCGACCAGTGCCTCGTCCACCTGGCCATGGGCATTGAAGATACCGCTGAGATTGTTCAGCGCCTCGGCAAAGTCCGGCTTCAGCGCGATGGCCTCCAGGAAGCACTGGTGGGCAGCGTCAATCCGCCCCTCGGCGTTGAGCGCCAGGCCAAGGTTGTTGTGCGCCTCGGCATAGTCACTGCGCAGTGCGACCGCTCGTTCCAGCGCCACAACGGCCTCCCGGGTCTGGCCCAGCTCGAAATGCGACCGTCCCAGGTTGCACCAGGCTTCGGCGTCCTCAGGCAACAGCGCGACCGCTTGCTGCTTGGCCTGCAATGCCTCGTCCTTCCTGCCCTGCGGTTGCAGCATGGAGCCCAGCGCCTTCCAGGCAAAACCACTGCGCGGATATTGCTCCACCATGGCCCGCGCCAGGCCCTCGCCGCGGGCGTAGGCGCCCTGCTCGAACAGTTCCACCAGGGCCGACAACTCCAGTGCCGTCGGCTCCTTGCCGACACCTGGCGCGCGCGCATCTTGCTCAAATCGAACACCCTCGGGCGCGGCCATGCGCTCGCGCAGGGCGTTGGCCAGCGACAGCTGCAAGCCAAAGGACTGGGCCAAGGGCAACACACTGCGCGCCAGCTCATGCTGACCCGTGCGGACCAGGCCATCCACATAGCTGAACCAGTACTGCACACTGGAGGCGTTGGCATCCAGCGCCGCTTCAAAATAGGGCAATGCCTGGAGCGGCTGCTGCAGCTGGATGGTCAGCAGCACACCCAGGTTATGGTTGGCGTCGGCATGCCCTGGGTCGGCACCGAGAAGCTTGAGGTAGAGAGCCCGTGCATCATCAAGCTCCAACGCCTGATGATGGGCAATGGCTTGCGCCAGCAAGTCCTGCGAATCAGCTGTTGGCGGTGGTAAGGAACCCGGCCTTTCACTTACAGGCATGTCGTAATCACTGAATCGCATGTTGGAAGGTGGGGACACTGTAATCCAATGAGGATACCGACCTCCCAGCCCCGCAAAGCCGCTGAATTACGGACTTTTCACCCCGCTTTTGTGGATACGCGTCGGGGCGGCGCCATACCACAATGCAGCGGTCGCGGTCGCGGCAGGTCGCTGTAAGAAGTTGCCTGACAAAGGTGGGCAAGACTACCGACAAGCGCCGCAGCAGATCACTGATTCAAGTTTCGCACGGGCCTGCACACAATGCACTTCGACCAATGCAGACCTATTCGAGCGCAGCGAGGAGACCGCAATGACCAATGAACAAATCCTGATGGAAATCAGGGAGGCAAATCTGACCTACCTGATGCTGGCCCAGAACCTCATCCGCATGGATCGGGCCGAGGCCCTCTTTCGCCTCGGCATGTCGGAGGAGTCGGCCGATCTGCTGGTGAACCTGTCTCCGGCGCAGGTGTTACGGGTGGCGTCCGGCAACATGCTGCTATGCCGCTTCCGCATGGATGACGACATTGTCTGGAACCTGCTGACAAACCACACGCCGCGCAAGGTGGACAACGATGCGACCACCAAGTTGCACGCCAGCATTCTGATGGCGGGGCGATTCGCCGAATCCATGTGAGCGGTCGGACCTGTTCCACACCAGACCATCCATCAACCGGGAACAAACCATGGCCACCAAGAGCGTGCTCAATGAATCGCGTCAGATCGACCGTGCAGTCGCGCTGATCCATCTGGGGGCCCGGCTGCAGGTCCTGGAAAGCGAAACCGACTTGTCCTATGAGCGGCTGCTACGCCTGTACAAGGAGGTCGCCGGACGCTCGCCTTCCAAAGGGCAATTGCCGTTCTCCACCGACTGGTTTCTGACGTGGCAGCCCAATATCCACGCTTCGCTGTTCCTCAATACGTATCGCTATCTCTCCAAGGTCAGCGCCATAGAGGAAATCGACGCGATCATGAAGGCCTACAAGCTGTACACCGAGCAGATCGCCTCCTGCCAGGTCGAGCCTTTGCTGTCCATCACACGGGCCTGGCGGCTGGTCAAGTTCGTTGACAACAACATGCTGGCCACCACGCTGTGTTCGCGTTGCGGCGGCCACTTTGTGACGGAGCCCTATGAGAATGCACGCCACTACGTGTGTGGCCTGTGCGATCCACCTGCCCGTGCCGGCAAGGGCGTGGCGCCCGGAGGCATTATGTTGCACTGAGCAGCATGCGACCTTCGGGAATACAGCATTTGGGCCCCATTGAGGGCCCTTTTTGCGCATTCCGGAAAAGGAGGCTTCCCATAGAATGAAAGTCCTCCAGGCGACATCCGGCTCTCTGCCCGGGCAACCGATCCCAAAATGGACCCAGCACGAAAATGATAGTCATCGTCGGTTACGCCGTCTCCATGGGCTGCATTTTTGGTGTGTATATCTTCCACGGCGGCAACATCCAGGTCATCCTGCACGCCTTGCCTTTTGAGCTGATCACCATCTTCGGCGGTGCCTTGGGCGCCTTTGCCGTCAACAACCAGCCCAAGGTCCTCAAGGCCACCATCAAGCTGATCCCGCAGGCGCTCAAGGGCTCGAAATACACCAAAGCGCGCTACATGGAGTTGATGGCGCTGCTGTATGACATCCTGCAAAAGGCACGCAAGGAGGGCCTGATGGCGATCGAAAAGGACGTCGAGGCTCCCGATGATTCCGAGATCTTCAAGAAGTATGCAACCGTGGGCAGCGACCACCATGTGGTCGAGTTCATGACCGACTACCTGCGGATGATGGTCTCCGGCAATCTGAACGCGCACGAGATCGAGTCCCTGATGGACAGCGAAATCGATACCCATCATGCCGAAGCACATGCTCCCATTGCCGCCATAGCCCGCTTGGCTGGCGCGCTGCCAGCCTTTGGCATCGTTGCCGCCGTGCTGGGGGTCGTCAACACCATGGGCTCGGTTGGGCAACCCCCCTCCGTCCTGGGCGGGATGATCGCATCGGCACTGGTGGGCACCTTCCTGGGCATTCTTCTGGCCTATGGCGTTGTCGAGCCACTGGGTGGCCTGTTGGAGCAAAAGACCGAGGAGACGGGCAAGGAACTGCAGTGCATCAAGACCACCCTGCTGGCCAGCATGCAGGGGTACAACCCTTCCACGGCCATCGAGTTTGGCCGCAAGGTGCTGTTCTCAACCGAGCGCCCGAGCTTTTCGGAGCTTGAGAACCACGTCCGCGGCAAGAAGTAGCGTCACACAGGACTGACATGGCCAGCGACGGCAAGAAGCTTCAGCCGATCATCGTCAAGAAGGTGGTCAAGGGCGGGCACGCCGTGCACGGCGGCGCCTGGAAGATCGCGTACGCGGACTTCGTCACGGCCATGATGGCCTTTTTCCTGCTGATGTGGCTCTTGGGCTCCACTACCGAGGGCGACAAAAAGGGCATTTCCGACTATTTCAGCTCGCCACTCAAGGTGGCCCTGCAAGGGGGAAGCGGTGCTGGCGCCAGCAACAGCGTCATCATGGGAGGTGGCACCGACCTGACCAAATCCAGTGGACAGTCGCGCCGCGGCGAGGGCAGCGACCCGATTGCCAAAAAAATGTTGGCCGATGCCATCAAGGCCGAGGTCGCCAAGATGGACGCCAAGAAGTTGGCGGCCCTGAGTGCAAAGATCAGTTCGGTCATCGCAGGCAACCCCAAGCTGGCCGAGTTCAGTTCGCAGATCCGCCTGGAGAGCACGCCGGACGGACTGCAAATTCAGATTGTCGACGACCAGAATCGACCGATGTTTGACAGTGGCAGTGCCATGGTCAAACCTTACATGCGTGACATCCTTCGGGAAATTGGCAACGCCCTCAATGGCGTCGACAACAAGATCAGCCTGGACGGCCATACCGACCGCACCCCTTATGGCAGCGGCGAACGCGGCTACAGCAACTGGGAACTCTCGGCTGACCGCGCCAATGCATCAAGGCGCGAATTGGTGGCTGCCGGCATGCCCGACGACAAACTGGCGCGGGTGACCGGCCTGGCCTCCAGCGTACTGCTGGATCTGCAGAATCCGCTCAGTCCGGCGAACCGCAGAATCAGTATCATTGTCATGACGCGTGAGGCCGAGGAGCGCCTGCTGGGAAGCGGGCGCGCACCGACTGCAGCGGCGGAACCTGCCACGGGCGCAAGTGCTGCCGGGTCAAAACAACCACCTTGAGAGAATATGAACTGGTACATACTTGTGGCGTCTGGCCAACACGACATCGAAAGGTCAAACCATGGCGAATGAATTGCGATTTCTGGTGGTTGACGACTTCTCGACCATGCGCCGCATCGTGCGCAACCTGCTCAAGGAAAGCGGCTTCAGCGAAGCCGATGAGGCAGAAGACGGCGTCGTTGCCCTGCAAAAGCTGCGGGCCAGTAAATTTGACTTTGTGGTGAGCGACATCAATATGCCAAACATGAACGGCTTCCAGTTGCTGGCCGAAATCAAGAAGGATGAAAAGCTCAAGCACTTGCCGGTCCTGATGGTGACAGCCGAAGCGCGCAAGGAGGACATCGTGATGGCCGCGCAGCAGGGTGCTGCCGGATATATCGTGAAGCCATTCACCAAGGCCACGCTGGAAGACAAGCTGACCCATATCCTGAAGAAGATGGGGTTGCAATAGACGCCATGCAGAACAATCCGATGAATTCCAACGATGCCGCAGCCGCAGCCGGCGATGTGCACCAGAAACTCGGCTTGCTGACCCGACAGCTTCATGATTCACTCAATGGCCTCGGGCTGACCGACAAGCTCAAGGACACCGCAGGGGAATTGCCGGATGCCAAGAGCCG
>JANMKM010000482.1:0-8361 GCA_031372035.1 Rhodoferax sp.
CCGCAGCGCATCGCTTCGCGAAAACTCTCGGCCCCGAGCGGGATGATCATGAATTCCTGCAGGTCGAGGCTGTTGTTCGCATGCGCCCCGCCGTTGATGACGTTCATCATCGGCACCGGCAGTTGCACGCCGCCCATGCCGCCGAAGTAGCGGTACAGCGGCAGGCCCGATTCCTCCGCCGCGGCGCGGGCCACGGCCATGGACACGGCCAGCATGGCATTTGCGCCCAGGCGCGACTTGTTCTCGGTGCCGTCCAGGTCGATCAGGGTCTTGTCCAGGAAGGCCTGCTCGGAAGCGTCCAGGCCCAGCACCGCTTCGGAAATCTCGGTGTTGATGTACTCCACCGCCTTGAGCACGCCCTTGCCGCCGTAGCGGCTCTTGTCGCCGTCACGCAGCTCGATGGCCTCGCGCGAGCCGGTGGACGCGCCCGAGGGCACGGCCGCGCGGCCCATGGTGCCGGACTCCAGCAGCACGTCGCATTCCACAGTGGGGTTGCCGCGCGAATCCAGGATCTCGCGGCCAACGATGTCAACAATTGCACTCATTGCAGGCTTCTCTCTTCAAGTTTGAAAATCGTTTTCCAGAAAACCACGGCTCTTGGTCACGCGGTCCAGCGCCAGCAGCGTCTCCAGCAGGGCCCGCATGTGTTTCAGCGGCACCGCGTTGGGGCCGTCACTCAGCGCCTGGGCGGGGTTGGGATGGGTTTCCATGAACAGCCCGGCCACACCCACGGCCACGGCCGCGCGCGCCAGCACCGGCACCATCTCGCGCTGGCCGCCGCTGGTTGTACCCTGGCCACCGGGCAGCTGCACCGAATGGGTGGCATCGAACACCACCGGCGCGCCGGTGTCGCGCATGATCGCCAGGCTGCGCATGTCGCTCACCAGGTTGTTGTAGCCGAAGCTGACACCACGCTCGCAGGCCATGAAGTTGTCTTCGGGCAGGCCCACTTCACGGGCCGCGGCCCGCGCCTTGTCGATCACGTTCTTCATGTCGCCCGGCGCCAGGAACTGGCCCTTCTTGATGTTCACCGGCTTGCCGGACTGGGCCACCGCGCGGATGAAGTCGGTCTGGCGGCACAGGAAGGCCGGGGTTTGCAGAACGTCCACCACGGCTGCCACGCGGGCTATCTGGTCTTCGCTGTGGATGTCGGTCAGCACCGGCAGCTGCAACTCGGTCTTGACGTGCTGCAAGATCTCCAGCCCCTGCTCCAGGCCGGGACCGCGAAAGCTGCCACCACTGGAGCGGTTGGCCTTGTCAAAACTGCTTTTGAAGATGAAAGGAATGCCAAGGTCCGCGCAAATCTCCTTGAGCGTGCCGGCGGTTTCCAGCTGCAACTGCGCCGACTCGATCACACAGGGCCCGGCAATCAGGAAGAAGGGCCGGTCCAGTCCGACCTCAAAGCCGCACAGCCGCATCGTCAGGCCACGGCCTTCAGGCCCTTGCCGGCAGCCTGGTGGTCCAGCGCGGCGCGGATGAAGGCGTTGAACAGCGGGTGTCCGTCCCAGGGCGTGGACTTGAACTCGGGGTGAAACTGCACGCCGATGAACCAGGGATGCACGCTTTGCGGCAGCTCGACGATTTCGGTCAGATGCTCGGTCTGGGTCAGCGCCGAGATCATCAGGCCGGCCGCGCGCAGCCGGTCCAGGTAGTTCACGTTGGCCTCGTAGCGATGCCGGTGCCGCTCTGTCACCACGTCGCCGTAGATCTGGTGTGCCAGGGTGCCCTGGGTGACATCCGAGCTTTGCGCGCCCAGGCGCATGGTGCCGCCCATGTCGGAGTCCTTGCTGCGGTGCTTGACCGAGCCGTCGGCGTCTTTCCACTCGGTGATCAGGGCGATGACCGGGTGCGGGCTGTCGGGATCGAACTCGGTGCTGTTGGCTCCGGGCAGGCCGGCCACGTGGCGCGCGAACTCGATCGTCGCCACCTGCATGCCCAGGCAGATGCCCAGATACGGCACCTTGCTCTCACGGGCAAAACGTGCGGCGCAAATCTTGCCCTCGATGCCACGCTTGCCGAAACCGCCAGGCACCAGCACGGCGTCAAAACGCGCCAGCTGCGACACGTTTTCCGGCGTCAGCGTCTCCGAGTCGATGTAGTCGATCTTGACCCGTGCATGGTTTTTCATGCCGGCGTGGCGCAGCGCCTCGTTCAGCGACTTGTAGCTGTCGCTCAGGTCCACATACTTGCCGACCATGACGACATTGACCTCGTACTGCGGATGCTCGGTCTCGTACACCAGTTGGTCCCAGCGCTTGAGATTGGCCGGTGGCGTGTTCAGCCGCAGCTTGTCGCAGATCAGGCCGTCCAGGCCTTGCTCGTGCAGCATGCGCGGCACCTTGTAGATGGTGTCCACGTCCCACATCGAGATCACGCCCCATTCCGCCACGTTGGAGAACAGCGAAATCTTGTCGCGTTCTTCCTTGGGGATCGGCCGGTCGGCGCGGCAGATCAGGGCGTCGGCCTGGATGCCGATCTCGCGCAGCTGCTTGGCGGTATGCTGGGTCGGCTTGGTCTTGAGCTCACCGGCGGCGGCGATCCAGGGCAGGTAGCTCAGGTGCACGAAGGCCGAGTTGTTGGGCCCGAGCTTCAGGCTCATCTGGCGCACCGCTTCGAGGAACGGCAGCGACTCGATGTCGCCCACTGTGCCGCCGATCTCGACGATGGCCACGTCCACCGCATCCGGCTCGCCAAAGCGCGCGCCGCGCTTGATGAAGTCCTGGATTTCGTTCGTGACATGCGGGATCACCTGCACCGTCTTGCCCAGATAGTCGCCCCGGCGCTCGCGCTCGAGCACGCTCATGTAGATCTGGCCGGTGGTGAAGTTGTTGGCCCGGCGCATCCGGGTCTCGACAAAGCGTTCGTAATGGCCCAGGTCCAGGTCGGTCTCGGCGCCGTCGTCGGTGACAAACACCTCGCCATGCTGGAACGGCGACATCGTGCCCGGGTCCACATTCAGGTAGGGATCGAGCTTGATCAAAGTGACTTTGAGGCCTCGCGATTCCAGAATCGCAGCGAGGGAGGCTGAGGCGATTCCCTTGCCGAGGGAGGACACCACACCGCCGGTGACGAAGACAAATTTGGTCATGTCAGGGGCGAACTTCGGAGTTCGCTGAGGTGGTAAAGCCAGATTATAGGGGCCGACAATTCGAGCTCTGATACATTGCGTGCGATGAATGAACTGGCTGGCAAGCACCTGGTACTTGGATTGAGTGGAGGAATTGCTTGCTACAAGGCGGCCGAGCTGTGCCGGGCGCTGATCAAGAGCGGAGCTACGGTCCAGGTCGTGATGACGGAGGCGGCAGAGCAGTTCATCACACCGGTGACCATGCAGGCTTTGTCGAACCGCACGGTGTATGGCTCGCAGTGGGACGCGCGCGAGCCCAACAACATGCCGCACATCAACCTCAGTCGCGAGGCCGACGCGATCCTGATCGCGCCGGCCAGCGCCGACTTCATGGCCAAGCTGGTGCATGGCCGGGCTGATGATTTGCTGAGTCTGATGTGTCTTGCGCGCCCCATCGCCAGCGTGCCGCTGCTGCTGGCACCGGCGATGAACCGCGAGATGTGGGCGCATCCGGCCAGCCAGCGCAACATGGCTCAGCTGAAAAGCGATGGCGCCACGATTCTGGGTGTCGGTTCGGGCCTGCAGGCCTGTGGCGAAACCGGTGATGGCCGGATGCTGGAGCCCGAGGAACTGCTGGAGGACCTGATTGCTTTCTTCCAGCCGAAGCTGCTTGCCGGAGAGCAGGTACTGGTGACAGCCGGCCCGACCTATGAGGCCATCGACCCGGTGCGCGGCATCACAAATCTGTCGAGCGGCAAGATGGGTTTTGCGATTGCCCGGGCGGCCCAGGAGGCTGGCGCCCAGGTCACGCTGGTGGCGGGCCCGGTGGCGCTACCTACGCCCCGTGGGGTTGCCCGCATCAATGTCAAGTCAGCGCAGGAGATGCTGAAAGTGTCCCTCCAGCAAGCACGGACCGCCACTGTTTTCATAGCGACGGCGGCCGTGGCGGATTGGCGGCCGGCACAAGTGTCGGACCAGAAGTTGAAGAAGGATGGCACCGGTGTGGTGCCGCAGTTGCAGTTCGTGGAGAACCCGGACATCCTGGCCACCGTGGCGCAGGGCGAACGGGCGCGCAGCGGTGCGCTGTATTGCGTCGGTTTCGCGGCCGAGAGCGAGAACCTGCTGGCCAACGCCCGGGCCAAGCGCGAGCGCAAGGGCGTGCCGCTGCTGGTGGGCAATATCGGACCGGCTACCTTTGGCCAGGATGACAACGCGCTGCTGCTGGTGGACGCCCACGGCGAGGAAGCATTTGAACGCGCGCCCAAGCTGCTGCTTGCCAGAAAACTGATAGCTGCCTGTGCCACCAGAATGCGCTCTACAGCCTGATTGCCCAATGAATATTGATGTCAAGATCATGGACCCGCGGATGGCCGCACAGCTGCCCGCCTATGCCACGCCGGGCAGTGCCGGACTGGACTTGCGTGCCTGTATCGACGCGCCGCTGACACTGGGTCCCAATGCCTGGCAGTTGGTGCCGACGGGAATCGCCATCTACCTGCAGGACCCGAACTATGCGGCGCTGATCCTGCCGCGCTCCGGGCTGGGCCACAAGCACGGCATCGTGCTCGGCAACCTGGTGGGCCTGATCGACAGCGACTACCAGGGCCAGCTGATGGTCAGCGCCTGGAACCGCAGCGATGTGGCCTTCACCATCGAACCGATGGAGCGCATTGCCCAGTTGGTCATCGTGCCCGTGGTGCAGGCGCAGTTCAACGTGGTCGACACCTTTGCCGCCAGCCAGCGCGGCGCAGGCGGCTACGGCTCCACCGGCACCGCCTGAGACCTATCAAGCCACGCCGGCGGCATGGCCGGACGATTCCTACGCACGCACAGCATCGGTTCGCACGGGCTGCAGCTGTCCCGTCTGATCGTGTCCGGTGGCGATCGGGCCTGTAATGGGGCTTCTGCATGGCTTGCCATGCGCCGGGCCAGATGCTGGCCAAACCTTCAAGGAGCGACTCATGCGTACATACCCCACCCTTTGTGCAGCGGCACTGATTGCGGCGTTGGCCGGCGGCCTGACCGGCTGCGGCTCGCAACCGACCCAGTCGTCGACCACCGTCATGCCCTATTCAGGCAGCGCAGCCAGCACCAGCTACGTGGAATACGGGCGCGTTTCCGACATCCAGTTGATCCGCACGGAGGAGCATCGCAATACCAGTGGCGGCGGAGCGATTCTGGGCGCGGTAGTGGGCGGGGTGCTGGGAAACCAGATCGGCGCCGGCTCGGGCAAGGACGTTGCGACCGGACTGGGAGTGATTGGCGGTGCTGTGGTCGGCAACAACATCGAGAAGAACCGCGGCAACCAGGTCATCGAAACCTATCGCCTGGACATCCGGCTGGAGCGGGGCGGCAACCGCATGTATGACGTGAGCACGCCCGCTGATCTGCGGGTGGGCGACCGGGTCCGGATCGAAAACGGCATCGTTTCCCGGCTCTGAGGCCGGTCCGGATCTGCGCCGCGGGCTTGCGCCTGTAGCGCTGATGGTCTGCGCGGTCAGTGCAGCGTGGGGCTGCCCGGGGCTTGCGGCTGCACGGTAAAGAAACCGGTGCCGCAGCTGCCGCGGCCTATTTCTTCCTCGGTGGCTTCGCGCACCGATTCCACTTTGAGACTCAGGCGGATGGCGATGCCGGCCAGCGGATGGTTGCCGTCGAGCACCACGTGCTCCGGATAGATGTCGGTCAGTGTGTATAGGGCGTCACGAGGCATTTGGGCGCTGCAGCCCTCAGGCAGGGCACTGCCTTCGAAGGTCAGGCCTTCCGCGACTTCGGCCGGGAACAGCGTCCGTGGCTCCAGAAACACCAACTGGTCGTTGAAGTCGCCGAAGGCCTCTACCGGCTCCAGGTGCAGGTCCAGCCGTGCGCCCGCAACGTGGCCTTGCAAGGACTCCTCAATCTTCGCCAGCAGGTCGGAGCCGCCGACCAGAAACTCGACCGGGTCGCTCAGCACATCGAGTTCCTCGCCCAGGGTGTCTTTCAGCGTCCAGGTGAGTGCAACCACGCATTGGGGGGTGATTTCCATAGGAGAATTGTCGCAGCTTGGCGGACCCGTTGCCGCCGTGAACCAGGAACTGCACCATGGATGTGAGCCAGAATCTGGCCTTGCTGGGTGGCTTGAGCCCGAACAGCTTCATGCGCCGCCATTGGCAGAAGAGGCCCTTGCTGGTGCGCCAGGCGGTGCCCGATGCCGCTTCGCTGGTCAGCCGCGCCGCGCTGTTTGGGCTGGCGGCGCAGGATGCCGTGGAGTCGCGGCTGGTGCGCCAGGGCAAGGGTGCGGAGTGGTCGCTGCGCCATGGACCCTTCGCCAGGCGGGCCTTGCCGCCGCTGCACCAGCCGCGTTGGACACTGCTGGTGCAGGGCGTGGACCTGCACCTGGACGCGGCCCATGCACTGTTGCGGCAGTTCCGCTTTGTGCCGGACGCCAGGCTCGACGATGTGATGATCAGCTACGCCAGTGATGGCGGTGGCGTAGGTCCGCATTTCGACAGCTACGACGTGTTCCTGTTGCAGCTGCAGGGAAAGCGCCATTGGCGTATCGGCAAGCAGCGCGAGCGGACGCTGCAAGCGGGCGTGCCATTGAAGATCCTGCAGCACTTTTCGCCCGAACAAGAGCATCTGCTGGAGCCGGGCGACATGCTGTACCTGCCACCGGGCTACGCCCATGATGGCGTTGCGGCTGGCGAATGCATGACCTGCTCCATCGGTTTTCGTGCTCCCGGCCGGCACGAGTTGGCGGCCGAACTGCTGCAGCGCCTGGCAGACGACGTCGATGAATCCATGCGCGACGCGCTGTACCAGGACCGCGGGCAGAGTGCCGTGCCGCAGCCTGGCGCGATTCCCCTGGCCATCCACGGGTTTGCCCAGGCCGCGCTGGAAGAGGCCGTGCGCGATCCACAGGCGCTGGCCCGGGTGCTGGGCGAGTACCTGACGGAGCCCAAGGCTGGCGTCTGGTTCGAGGCCGGGGCAGGTGCTGGCCAGGCGGTTCAAGCCAGTGCCGTGCGGCTGGATCGCCGCACCCGCATGATGTTCGATGAGCGCCATATCTTCATCAATGGGGACAGCTACCGCGCTAGCGGCCGCGACGCCCGCCTGCTGCGGCAATTGGCCAATGAGCGCATGCTGACACCTGGCCAGTGGCGACAGGCCAGCGCACAGGCACAATCACTGCTCAACGGATGGATGGAAGCGGGGTGGATGCATGAACAATGAGCAACTGCCAGCAACGCCGGGCGCCAGCGGCGAGGACCCTCGGGCCAAGCCCTTGCCCAGCGGGCGCTTTGCCGGGCGTGAGGAGTTTGCAAAGCTGATCCGCGATGCGCTCCAAACGGCCGCAACCGAGGGCTGGCGCGAAATCATCCTGAGCGACGCCACGTTCGAGGACTGGCCGCTGCGCGAACGGGTGGTGGTGGAGTCCTTGCAGGCGTGGTCCAAGACCGGCCGGCGCATGACGCTGTTGGCCAAGAGCTTTGATGTGGTGATGCGCAGCCAGCCGCGCTTTGTGGCCTGGCGCCGCACCTGGAGCCACATCATCGAATGCCGCGCCTGCCGCACCGTCGACGCCCTGGATTTCCCCAGTGTGCTGTGGAGCGGCTCCTGGGTGCTGCAGCGCCTGGAGCTGCAGCACAGCACCGGCTTCTGTGGCGCCGAGCCCGAGCGCCGACTGCGTCTGCGGGAGCTGCTGGACGAGCGCTTGCGTGTCAGCACGCCGGCATTTGCCGCATCCACGCTCGGGCTGTGATGGCCCCGGTGTGCGCCGGCGTGGCACCGCTGTGTGCGCCATGGAACAGACAGGCCTGGCGTCGGGCCTAGGGTTTTCCAGAATTTGTGAAAAAATGTCATATAATTCAAGGCTGAGCAAAAGAGCTCGAGTCGTTTTGCTTGGTCGCGCGGGTCACTGCGCAGACAGATTCCGGAAATTGTTTCAATCATTCACCTAGGTATTTCTCACATGAACAAGTCATTCGTTCTGGCAGCCGTGATCGCTGCCGCCGCCCTGGCCGCTTGCGGCAAGAAGGAAGAAGCGCCTGCTCCTGCACCCGCTCCTGCCGCTGCTCCCGCACCGGCACCTGCTCCCGTCGCTCCTGTGGCTGCTGCAGCTGACGCCGCTGCTTCCGCCGCCACTGCCGCTGCTTCTGGCGCTGCTGTTGCTGCTTCCGCTGCTGCTGTCGCTGCTTCGGCTACAGTTGACGCCGCCAAGACCGCTGCTACCGACGCCGCCAAGAAGGCTGCTGACGCTGCTGTTGGCGCGATGAAGAAGTAAATTGCACCGGGCCTTCGGGCCGGCAATTGGAAGG
>JANMKM010000491.1:0-4956 GCA_031372035.1 Rhodoferax sp.
GCGGCAAACAGAGACATCTGGGTTCCTCGGTGTGGGGATGGTGGAGACTGGCGCTGCGGCAAGTGCCGCAATCGCGTATTCTTTTAGGTTGCCCGGAATTTTACCGGGGTATGAAATCCAAGCCATGCAAGCTGTGCCTGAAGCCATTCCCGAACTGGATGCCACTGTGGTGGGGACGCCGGAAGTGGGCGAGTTCGTCTCGTTTCCGGATTCGCCGTTCGAGCTGTACATGCCCTATCCGCCGGCCGGCGACCAGCCGGAAGCTATCGCGAAGCTGGTGGATGGCATCAATGATGGCGAGGTCTACCAGACGCTGCTGGGCGTCACCGGCTCCGGCAAGACATTCACCATGGCCAATGTGATCGCTCGCCTGGGCCGGCCGGCGATCGTGTTCGCGCCCAACAAGACCCTGGCAGCGCAGCTGTACAGCGAGTTCCGCGAGTTCTTCCCGAAGAACGCGGTGGAGTATTTCGTCAGTTATTACGACTACTACCAGCCCGAGGCCTATGTGCCGCAACGCGATCTGTTCATCGAGAAGGACTCGGCGATCAACGAGCACATCGAGCAGATGCGCCTGTCCTGCACCAAGAGCGTGCTGGAGCGGCGCGACGTGGTGATCGTGGCCACGGTCTCCGCGAACTATGGCATAGCCCAGCCCGAGGCCTAACACCACATGGAGATGACGCTGCGCGCCGGTGACAAGACCGGCCAGCGCGACATCATCGCCCAACTGGTGCGGATGCAGTACGAGCGCAACGACATTGAATTTTCCCGTGGCAAGTTCCGTGTCCGCGGCGACACAGTTGATGTGTTCCCGGCCGAGCACAGCGAAGTGGCATTGCGGATCGAGCTGTTTGACGACGAGATTGAGTCGCTGCAGTTGTTCGACCCGCTGACCGGTCGGGTGCGGCAGAAGATTCCGCGTTTTACGGTCTATCCCAGCAGCCATTACGTGACGCCGCGGGACCGGGTGCTGGTGGCGGTGGAGACCATCAAGACCGAGCTGTCCGAGCGGCTGAAGGAGTTGGTGGGCATGGGCAAGCTGGTGGAAGCCCAGCGGCTGGAGCAGCGCACCCGCTTTGACCTGGAGATGTTGAGCGAGGTCGGCCACTGCAAGGGCATCGAGAACTACACCCGTCACCTCAGCGGTGCGGCGCCGGGCGAGCCGCCAGCGACGCTGACCGACTATCTGCCGCGCGATGCCATCATGTTCCTGGACGAGTCGCATGTGCTGATCGGCCAGTTTGGCGGCATGTTCAATGGCGACCGCTCCCGCAAGACCACGCTGGTCGAGTATGGTTTTCGCCTGCCCAGCGCACTGGACAACCGGCCGCTGAAGTTTGAGGAGTTCGAGGCCCGGATGCGCCAGGCGATCCTGGTGTCTGCCACGCCGGCGCAGTGGGAACGCGACCACTCCGGGCAGGTGGTGGAGCAACTGGTGCGCCCCACCGGCCTGGTGGACCCGGAAGTGGAAGTGCGTCCGGCCAGCAGCCAGGTGGATGACGTGCTGCAGGAAATCCGGCTGCGCGTGAACCTGCATGAACGTGTGCTGATCACCACCTTGACCAAACGTATGGCGGAGCAACTGACCGACTACCTGGGCGAGAACGGTGTCAAGGTGCGCTATCTGCACAGCGATGTGGACACGGTGGAACGGGTCGAGATCCTGCGCGATCTGCGTCTGGGTACCTTTGACGTGCTGGTGGGTATCAACCTGTTGCGCGAGGGTCTGGACATTCCCGAGGTTTCGCTGGTGGCGATCCTGGACGCCGACAAGGAAGGCTTCCTGCGTTCGGAGCGCTCATTGATCCAGACCATCGGCCGGGCCGCGCGCAACCTGAACGGCCGGGCCATCCTGTATGCCGACAGGGTCACTGACTCGATGGAGCGCGCCATGGGGGAAACCAACCGCCGGCGCACGCGCCAGGTGGCCTACAACCTGTTGCATGGGATCACGCCGCGCTCCATCGTCAAGCAGGTGCGGGACCTGATCGACGGGGTTTACAGCGAGAAGGCTGGCAAGGAAGCACAGCGGCTGGAGCGCGACGCTGTGGACCGGGCGCGGATGGAGGACATGAGCGAAAAGGACATCGCGCGCGAGATCAAGCGCCTGGAGAAGCTGATGATGGAACATGCCCGGAATCTGGAGTTCGAGCAGGCGGCAAGGGTGCGAGATCAGCTAGGGATGCTCAAACAGCAGGTTTTCGGGGCTCCAGGCAGCGACAATATCGCGCCAATTAAATCCGGGTAAAACATGCAATTGGGAGGCGGCAATGCAGTACCCGACAAAATCGCTCCAGTTTTGCTATACTTGAACTATTCAGTCAACCAAGTCTCATACCGGTAGACCCGAAGCCGCCAGACGGCGTGTCTTTGGGCGGTAAGCGACCCGACAGGGCGGTAGAGCAAACTGCCGTGCCGGGAAGCGGTGCTCAACCTGACTAAAGGAGTCTAGCGATGCGTCTCACAACCAAAGGCCGCTTTGCGGTGACAGCGATGATCGATTTGGGCCTGCGGCAAAGCAATGGCCCGGTGACGCTGGCCGCGATCAGCCAACGCCAGCAGATTTCCCTGTCCTATCTGGAACAACTGTTCGGCAAGCTGCGTCGGCATGAACTGGTCGAATCCACGCGCGGACCCGGCGGCGGCTACACCTTGGCGCGTAAGGCCAGCGAAATCACTGTGGCCGACATCATTGTCTCGGTGGACGAGCCGCTGGACGCGACCCAGTGTGGCGGCAAGGAAAATTGCCTGGGCGAAGCCGGGCGCTGCATGACCCACGAGCTATGGGCGGCGTTGAACGTGCGAATGGTCGAGTTTCTGGACTCCGTCACCCTCCAAAAACTGGTGGATGAGCAGTTGGCCAAGGGATTGCGGGTAGAGGACAAACCGACGCCCAAACGCGCGATTTCGGTGATGCCGCTTGCCAAGCCGATCCGCATCAACGCGCCCAACTCGGTGTTTGCCCTGGGAAATGCATTCTCCAAATCCTGAGATCTGAACCGAAAGCGCCGGGCATCCTCCCGGTGCCCGTACACCAAAGCCCCGCAGCCGAGTCCCGCAATGGATACCACACCGCATTTCCCGATCTACATGGATTACAGCGCGACCAATCCGGTCGACGAGCGCGTGGTGAATGCCATGATTCCATGGCTGCGCCAGCATTTCGGTAACCCGGCCTCGCGCAGCCACGCTTGGGGCTGGGAAGCCGAGGCAGCGGTGGAGAAGGCGCGGGAGCAGGTGGCGCAGCTGGTGGGCGCTGATCCAAGGGAAATCGTCTGGACCTCTGGCGCCACGGAGTCGAACAACCTGGCGCTGAAAGGTGCAGCCGGCTTCTACCGCACCAAGGGCAAGCACATCATCACCGTGAAGACCGAGCACAAGGCGGTACTGGACACCTGCCGCGAACTGGAGCGCCAGGGTTTCGAGGTGAGCTACCTGGACGTGCAGAGCGACGGCTTGCTGGATCTGGAAGTTTTCAAGGCCGCGATCCGGCCCGACACCATCCTGACCAGCGTAATGTTCGTCAACAATGAAATTGGCGTGATTCAGGACATTGCTGCGATCGGCTCCGTGTGCCGTGAGCGCGGCGTGATATTCCACGTGGATGCAGCCCAGGCCACGGGCCGGGTGGTGTTCGATCTGGCGCAGCTGCCGGTGGACCTGATGAGCCTGACGGCGCACAAGACCTATGGCCCCAAGGGCATAGGTGCCTTGTTCGTTCGGCGCAAGCCGCGGGTCCGGATCGAGGCCCAGATGCATGGTGGCGGGCACGAGCGTGGCATGCGCAGCGGCACGCTGCCCACCCACCAGATTGTCGGCATGGGCGAGGCTTACCGTATTGCACGCGAGGAAATGGCGGCGGAAAACGTCCGGATTCAGGCCCTGCACGACCGGATGCTGGCGGGGCTGCAGGACGTGGAACAGGTGTTCATCAACGGCCACCTGGAAAAGCGCGTACCGCACAACCTGAACATGAGTTTCAACTATGTCGAGGGCGAGTCGCTGATCATGGGCATCAAGGGCCTGGCAGTGTCCAGCGGCTCGGCCTGCACCTCTGCCAGCTTGGAACCCAGCTATGTGCTGCGAGCGCTGGGTCGCAGTGACGAATTGGCGCATAGCAGCCTGCGCATGACGATCGGCCGCTACACCACCGAGGCAGAGATCGACTACGCAATCGACACGATCAAGCGCAACGTGGCGAAGTTGCGCGATCTGAGTCCGCTCTGGGAGATGTACCAGGACGGCGTGGATATCAGCGCGATCCAGTGGTCGGCGCATTGAAGCATTGAAGAGGAAACACCATGGCATATTCAGAAAAAGTCGTTGACCATTATGAGAACCCGCGCAACGTCGGTTCCTTCGACAAGGGCGACGAATCGGTCGGTACCGGCATGGTCGGTGCGCCGGCTTGCGGTGATGTGATGAAGTTGCAGATCAAGGTCAATCCGCATACCGGTGTGATCGAGGATGCGCGCTTCAAGACCTACGGCTGTGGGTCTGCCATTGCCTCTTCGTCGCTGGTGACGGAATGGGTCAAGGGCAAGACGCTGGACCAGGCCGCTGCGCTGAAGAACAGCCAGATCGCCGAGGAACTGGCGCTGCCGCCGGTGAAGATCCATTGCTCGATCCTGGCCGAGGACGCGATCAAGGCGGCGGTCGAGGACTACCGCAAGAAGAACGGCACGGCCGCAGTCCACTGAGATGGCTGTCACACTGACCGAGGCCGCGGCTCGGCACGTTACCCGTTACCTGTCCAAGCGCGGCAAGGGCGTGGGCGTGAGTCTCGGAGTCAAGACCACAGGCTGTTCCGGCCTGGCCTACAAGCTGGAGTACGTGGACTCTTTTGCCCCTGAGCAGGTGGTGTTCGAAGCCCATGGCGTCAAGCTGTGCGTGGACCCCAAGAGCCTGGCCTACCTGGACGGCACCGAACTCGACTTCGTGCGTGAAGGCCTG
>JANMKM010000502.1:0-4477 GCA_031372035.1 Rhodoferax sp.
GTTGGACTTGATCTGCAGTTCCGTTTCCAGCGGACGCACGAACGTGCCGAACATATCCAGCAACATGCCCTGGCAACCGGCAGAGATGACCCTCAAGATGTCCATGTTGACCAGGGTGGTGAAGACAATGGGCTTGCAGCCATCGGCTTGCGCTGTCTGATTGATCTGTCTTACTGCCTGGTGGGCTTTGTCGACGGTATCGACAAACGGCAGGCGAACATGCCGTGCCTGCATTTCAAATTGCGCAAGGATCGCATTGCCGAAGGTCTCGGCCGTGATACCGGTACCGTCAGAGATGAAAAACACTGTGCGCGTGCTGCTGGGCATGGCGGATGGTTGTGGGTGGCTGTGGATCGTTTGGTGCTGCCAGGTTCCGCAGCTATGCGCATCCTACAATGGTCCTCATCGACTGAATTTTTGCCATGCACCATCGCTTGCGGCCCGCGCGCTGCCGCCACCACCGTCCACGCATGGATCCGGTCAGCCAGCGCCCGGTCCGGCCGCTGACCGCAGACCTGTTATTTACTTCCGGAGTTCTTCCATGTCTGTTTTGTTTGGCCCGACGGCCCTGGTGGTTCCGTTTGAAAACCTGAGGATGACCGATGTCGAGGCTGTCGGCGGTAAGAACGCCAGCCTCGGTGAAATGATTTCGCAGCTCCCCGCCCAGGTGCGGGTGCCTGGCGGTTTTGCGACCACTGCGCATGCGTTTCGCCTGTTTCTGCAGCATGGCGGACTGGCCGACCGGATCAACGCCCGCCTGTTGAGTCTAGATGCCGATGACGTGCGTGCTCTGTCGCAGGCCGGGTCGGATATCCGCGCAATGGTGATGGAACAGCCATTTCCACCCGAGCTCGAGCGCGAGATGCGAGCGGCCTTTGAGGCCCTGGCCGCGGGCAACCAGGATGCATCGTTTGCCGTGCGTTCCTCGGCCACGGCTGAAGACCTGCCGGATGCCTCCTTTGCCGGCCAACAGGAGACATTCCTCAATGTGGTGGGCATTGCCGACGTATTGCACAAGGCCCGCGAGGTCTTCGCCTCGCTGTACAACGACCGCGCCATCAGCTACCGCGTGCACAAGGGCTTCGCACACGCGGATGTTGCGCTCAGTGCAGGCATCCAGCGCATGGTGCGGTCCGATCTGGGCGCCGCCGGCGTCATGTTTACGATCGACACCGAATCCGGCTTTGAGGACGTGGTTTTCATCACTTCCAGTTACGGACTGGGCGAAACGGTGGTGCAGGGCGCCGTCAATCCGGACGAGTTCTATGTACACAAGCCCATGCTCAAGGCCGGCAAGCGCGCCGTGATTCGGCGCAGCTTGGGTTCGAAACTGGTGCAGATGCAATTCGCCACAACCCAGGAGAAAGCGGTCAGCGGCAGTCTGGTGAAGACAAGTGATGTCCCACCAGAGTTGCGCAACCGCTATTCGCTCAGCGATGCCGATGTCGAGCAGCTCGCGCGCTATGCGCTGGTGATTGAGGACCATTACCAGCGGCCGATGGATATCGAATGGGGCAAGGACGGCAGGGATGGGCTGCTCTACATCCTGCAGGCACGGCCGGAGACTGTGAAAAGTCAGGCCAAGGGCAAGCCGGAACACCGCTACACCCTCAAAGGCAAGGGAGCCGTGTTGGTGGAAGGCAGAGCCATAGGGCAGAAGATCGGCACAGGGCCGGTCAGGCTGGTGCGCAGCATTGCCGAGATGGACAAGGTGCAGGCAGGCGACGTGCTGGTCACCGACATGACCGATCCCAACTGGGAGCCGGTGATGAAGCGGGCAGCGGCGATTGTCACCAACCGGGGCGGCCGCACCTGCCACGCGGCAATTATTGCGCGTGAGCTCGGCATTCCCGCCGTGGTGGGTTGTGGCGACGCGACCTCGCTATTGAGCGATGGCATGCTGGTCACGGTCAGCTGCGCCCAGGGCGATACCGGCTTCATTTACGACGGTGTGCTGGAGACCGAGGTCACGCAGGTGCAGCGTGGCGTGATGCCGAAGATCGACGTCAAGATCATGATGAATGTCGGCAATCCGCAGCTGGCGTTTGACTTTTGCCAGCTGCCGAATGAAGGCGTAGGCCTGGCGCGGCTGGAGTTCATCATCAACAACAACATCGGGGTGCATCCCAAGGCGATCCTGGATTATCCCAACGTGGATGCGGACCTGAAACAAGCCGTGGAATCTGTGGCCCGTGGCCACGCCTCACCCCGAGCCTTCTACGTGGACCGGGTTGCCGAAGGTGTCGCAACGATCGCTGCTGCCTTCTGGCCCAAGCCGGTGATTGTTCGGTTGTCAGACTTCAAGAGCAACGAATACCGCAAGCTGATGGGTGGTAGCCGCTACGAGCCAGAGGAAGAGAACCCGATGCTGGGCTTTCGAGGCGCCGCGCGTTATATCAGCCAGGATTTCGGTGACGCCTTTGCCATGGAGTGCGAAGCCTTGAAAAGGGTTCGCGTCGATATGGGTCTCGACAATGTCGAGGTCATGGTGCCCTTTGTGCGCACCTTGGAGCAGGCGCGCCGCGTGACCGAATTACTCGCCAGTCACGGGCTGCGCCGCGGTGAAATGGGCCTCAAGCTGATCATGATGTGCGAGATTCCCAGCAATGCCATCCTGGCCACCGAATTCTTGCAGTACTTTGACGGATTTTCGATTGGCTCCAACGATCTGACGCAATTGACCTTGGGTCTGGACCGCGACTCCGGGCTGGAGTTGTTGGCGGCCGACTTTGATGAGCGTGACCCGGCCGTCAAGGCGCTGATCAGCCAGGCGATCATAGCGTGCAAGGCGCAAGGCAAGTACGTCGGCATCTGCGGGCAGGGCCCCAGTGATCACCCCGACTTTGCGCTGTGGTTGCGCGATCAGGGACTCAGTTCGAGTTCGCTCAATCCCGACAGTGTGATTGCAACCTGGCAGGGGCTCAGCTCAGCCTGAGCGGAGTTCTCGCAAGCCAAGGGCCCTGGACAAGGCCGAGCATTTTGCGGGCCCGACGGCGGCTTCGATCTTTGGATAGAGTTCAACCAGATCGTCATAGCCTGAGGCAGCTTCGACAGCCAGGTTCAGCCTGAAGCCGCGCAATCCCAGGCTGGCAGTGAGTTGGGTCGCCAATGGGTAGGCAAGCTGGTATAGCTGTTGGTGCGCGGACATGCCTGTTGCGGCGCCGGTTGGCGCGCTTGCCGGCACCGGTTCGGCAGCAGCCGGTTGCGGCATTGCCACGGGTGTGATGAAGCCTAGCTCGACCAAACGGTCCACATCCGCGGCAACCAGCCCGATGCCCTGAGTGGCAACGATGATGTCCGCGGCACTGCGGGTACCGTCAAAAAGGATGAACGCGGCGCGCTGCCTCGGCGACAGCTGAACAGATCGCTGTTTGAAGGCCAGCTGTCCGGCCTGCGTCTTGCAGTACTTCATGCTGCCTACCTCTGGCAATGGCTACTCCCTGTGCTTTTCAGGTACGCACGGTATCACGGAAACTGCACTCCAGAAGAAAGAAGCCCTGCAGACGTCAGGTGCCTGCAGGGCTCGGGAAGATAGGGCCGAATGCGGCCCTCGATCACCGGTCAGTCCTTGGCGTAGATGTCCACGTCCTTGGTTTCCTTGATGAACAGCGTGCCGATCACCAAGGTCATGCCAGCCACGATGATCGGGTACCAGAGCCCGTTGTACATGTTGCCGGTTTGGGCCACGATCGCGAATGCCGTCGTCGGCAGCAGTCCGCCGAACCAGCCGTTGCCGATGTGGTACGGCAGGCTCATGGAGGTGTAGCGGATGCGGGTGGGGAACATTTCCACCAGCATCGCGGCGATCGGGCCGTACACCATCGTGACCAAAATCACCAGGTACGTCAGGATCACGACCATCATGAACTTGTCCATCTTGGCTGGATCTGCCTTGGCCGGATAGCCGTCCGCCTTCAGAGTGTCGGCGACGGCCTTCTTGAACTCGCCGTCCTTCTTCTTCAGGTCATCCGCGCTCAGACCCTTGGCAGAGTAGCCCGGTATCACGGTCTCACCGATCTTGATCGTTGCCGCGGTGCCGGCCGGTGCGACGGCGTTTTCATAGCTGACGGAAGAGGATGCCAAAACCTGTTTGGCGATGTCGCATGAACTGGTGAACTTTACGGTACCGGTCGGATTGAACTGGAAGGAGCACTCGCCCGGATCAGCTGTGACGATCACCTTACTTTTGGCTTGGGCCGCATGGAGGTCAGGGTTTGCCGCCTTGGTCAGCGCGTTGAAGACCGGGAAATAGGTCAGCACCGCGAGCAGGCAGCCGGCCATGATGATCGGCTTGCGCCCGATCTTGTCGGACAGCGAGCCGAACACGATGAAGAACGGCGTCCCGATGATCAGGGATGCTGCAATCATCAGGTTGGCGGTGATCGCATCCACCTTGAGCGCTTGCGTCAGGAAAAACAGCGCATAGAACTGGCCCGTGTACCAGACAACGGCCTGACCGGCAGTCAGGCCGATGAGT
>JANMKM010000507.1:0-9563 GCA_031372035.1 Rhodoferax sp.
GGTGACATTGCCCTTTTGCAATTGGCGAATCACCGTCGCGATTTCGGCTTTTGCTTGCACGATCGCATCCTGAACCGCTTTTTCTTGCGCCTGTTGCAGCGATCGTTCCCGTTCCTGTAAATTGGCGGCTTTGTCGGAGACTTGTCGATACAACTGCTCGGCACTCTCCAGGATTTTTGCCGCTTCTTGCGCTTTGGCTTCCTGTCGTCGCCGTCGGAGATGGTGGGTGTGCCGAAGATCTGGGCGTTGCCACCGGCTTCCTCGATGCCCGCCACGGCGGCGTCTGCCAGTTTCTGCAGGCCGGAGTTGCAAGGCGTGATGGTGCTGTGGCCATTGGCCACGCCCACCATGGGCTTCTTGAAATCGCTCTCCTGGTAGCCCATGGCGTAGTACATGGAGCGATTCGGCGCGCGCGACTTGCCCTCGGTGATGTTCTTGCTGCGCGGGTTCAGGATGATGGGTTTGGTTTCCATACGGGTCTTTCCTCGGGTCGCTGCGCCGGCCACATGGCCGGCAAAGGCGCACAGTATGCGCCGGCGCGAATTGCTGGTCCAATATATCTTTGCGCCTTGATTGATATGTTTCACCAATGATTTCCGAATCCATCGACCTGCGCCAATGGCGCCAGTTCGTCACGCTGGCGCAGGAACTGCACTTTGGCCGGGCTGCAGCCCGGCTGCACATCACCCAGCCACCGCTGACGCTGGCGATCCGCCGGCTGGAGGCGCAACTGGAGGTGCGCCTGTTCGAACGCACCCAGCGCAGCGTGGCGCTGACGCCGGCCGGCGCCGCACTGCTGCCCCAGGTGCAGGACCTGCTGGTCCGCGCAGCCGCACTGCCGGTGCATGCCCGCCTGGCGCGCGATGGCGCCGTCGGGCACCTGAAGCTGGCCTTTGTATCCACCGTTGGATATGCGCTGCTGCCGCAGTGGCTGCAGAGCTTCAGGGCCCTGTATCCCGGCCTGCAGCTGGAACTGCTGGAGGCCACCGGCGACGTGCAACTGCAGGCCTTTGGCCGCGGCGAGATCGACGCCGGCTTGATGCTGCATGCACCGGGCTTTGCGCCGCCGGGGCTGGAACAGGTGCGGGTGGCGGCCGAGTCGCTGGTGCTGGCGCTGCCCGAGCAAACCCCGCTGGCCCGGGCCCGGCGCCTGTCGATGGCGGCGGTGCTGGCCGAGCCGCTGGTGCTGTTTCCGCGGCGCATTGCACCATCGCTGCACGACGCCCTGATGGCGCTGTACCACGCTGCCGGGCATGCGCCGCAGGTGGCGCAGGAGGCGATACAGATGCAGACCATCGTCAACCTGGTGTCGGCCGGGTTGGGGCTGGCCTGGGTGCCGCACAGCGTGACCCAGTTCCAGCGCCCGGGCGTGGTCTACCGGGCGCTGGGTGCGGCGCACCAAGTGCGCTGCGAGACCAGCCTGGTCTGGCGCGCCGGCTCGGCAAACCCGGCGCTGCGCCTGTTTGTGGACCATGTGCGGCAACAGTTGGAGTCCCACCCGGTGCTGGCTGCGCAACGGCAGGCACAATAGCCGACCATGCTGATCCATCCCCGTATTGACCCGGTCGCGCTGCAGATCGGCCCCGTCTTCGGAGTCGGGCCGCTGTCCGTCCATTGGTACGGGCTGACCTATCTGGCGGCTTTTGGACTGTTCATGTTCCTGGCTTCACGGCGTCTGCGGCATGAGCCTTATGTCAGTATCCAGGGGCCGGCGGCATGGAGCCGCAAGGACGTGGAGGACATCCTGTTCCTGGGGGTGCTGGGCGTAGTGCTGGGTGGCCGCCTGGGCTACTGTCTGTTCTACAAGCCGCTGTACTACCTGGAGCATCCGTTCGAGGTATTTGCCATCTGGACCGGCGGCATGAGTTTTCACGGCGGCATGCTGGGCGTGATCGGCTCCATGCTGTGGTTTGCGCACTCACGCCAGCGCCCGTTCTGGCAGGTGGCGGATCTTGTGGCACCCTGCGTGCCCACCGGCCTGGCGGCCGGGCGCGTGGGCAACTTCATCAATGGCGAGCTGTGGGGCCGCCTGAGCAGCCCGGACCTGCCCTGGGGCATGGTGTTTCGCGGTGCCGGCGACCTCCCGCGGCATCCCTCGCAGGTCTACCAGTTCCTGCTTGAAGGGCTGCTGCTGTTCGTGCTGCTGTGGCTGTATGCCCGCAAGCCGCGGCGCCAGGGCGAGGTGGCGGCGGCATTCCTGTTCGGCTACGGTGTGTTCCGCTTCATTGCCGAGTTCTTCCGCGAACCCGACGCCCACCTGGGTTTGCTGTCCCTGGGCATGAGCATGGGCCAGTGGCTGTGCGTGCCGATGATGCTGGCGGGTGCCGCGCTGTGGTTTTGGGCCCACAGCCGGCAGCCACAACCGCTCGCCCGACGTTGAGGCGTTGATTTCTCTTGTACCGCAGCGCTTGAATTCTCATAATTACAGATAATTATTGAAAATTATTCTGCCACCCGGCGCATCAGAAAGCCCTGGGTAGGAGCCGGTTGACGCAACCCAAGGAGTTCCGCCATGCGCCTGGTCCACAGCTCGCTGCACACCGACGTGGCGGCGCAGCTGCGCGAGCAGATTTTTGCCGGCGAGCTGGCGCCCGGCAGCTTTGTCGACGAGGCGGCACTGTGCGAACACCTGAAGATCTCGCGCACGCCGTTGCGCGAGGCGCTCAAGGTGCTCAGTGCTGAAGGCCTGGTGCGGCACGAGCCGCGGCGCGGCTGCTTTGTCAACCATGTGACCGAGCAGGACCTGGACGAGATCTTTCCCGTGATCGCGCTGCTGGAAGGCCGTTGCGCTTTTGAAGCGGCGCGCCACGCCAGCGACGAGGATCTGGTCACCCTGCAGACCCTGCATGACCGCCTGGCGCGCCATGCCAAGGCCAAGCGCATCAACGAGTACTACGCCGCCAACTACGCCATCCACGAAGCCATCATCACCCTGGCCGGCAACCGCTGGCTGGCCCAGGTGATCGGTGACCTGCGCAAGATCCTCAAGCTGGCGCGGCTGCAGCAGCTGCATGCGCCGGGTCGGCTGGAGCAAAGCCTGAACGAGCACCTGGCGGTGTTCGCTGCGCTCAAGGCGCGCGACAGCGAAGGCGCCGAAGCCGCGATGCGTACCCATCTGACGCGCCAGCGCGAAGCCCTGCGCGAGCTGGCCCGCGCCAGGACCAACCGGTTGCTGGTGTCATGAACGCCGGGGCATGGATCAGTCGTGGGGTCTCCAAGCTGCTGCCGCAGGGAAGGGGTACACCGGTCCGGCTGCCAACGGCGGCGTCTCCGGCGCCGGCCGCACCCCAGCGCGCCGCCACCCTGCGTTCCACCCGCGAGCGGCTGCAGGCACGTTTGCGCCAGGGCAGCGAGGCGCTGTCGCCGCGGGTGCTGCGCCGTACCTTGCAGATGCTGCAGGCCGTGGTGGACGACAAGGTGAGCGAGGTCGAAGGTGGCAGGCGTGCCAGCGAGTTTGCCCAGTGGTACGGCCAGGCGCCGGTGGAGCAGCGGCGCGATGCCTGGCTGCTGATGAGCGAGCAGTTCGCGCCGGACCCGCGCAAGCTGCGCGCGGCGCGCGAGCTGTTCGAGGCTGCGCACGGCACGGGCGATGAAGGACAGGGCGAAATCCGCTTGCGCCGGGCGATTGCCTCTCCGCGCACCCGCCTGCTGCAGCGTTTTGCGGTCTGGCCCCAAGGTCTGCGTTTCCTGCTGGACCTGCGCACCGACCTGCTGGCCCAGGCGCCGCCGGACCGACGCCTGCAGGCGCTGGACGCCGAGCTGGAGCAGCTGCTGTCGACCTGGTTTGACGTGGCCTTTCTGGAGCTGCGGCGCATCAGCTGGGACTCGCCGGCCTCCTTGATCGAAAAGCTGATCGCCTACGAGGCGGTGCACGACATCCGGGGCTGGGCCGACGTCAAGAGCCGGCTTGACAGCGACCGCCGTTGCTAAGGCTTCTTCCACCCGCGTTTGCCGAGCGAGCCGCTGATCTTTGTGGAAGTGGCCTTTACCGATGGTCTGGCCGGTTCGATCACGCCGCTGCTGGACGAGGGCGCCGCCGCCACCGACCTGACGCATGCCAGCAGCGCGATCTTCTATTCCATCAGCAGCACCCAGAGCGGCCTGCATGGCGTGAGCTTTGGCGACTCGCTGATCAAGCGCGTGGTCGAGACCTTGCGCGCGGAGTTTCCGCAGCTGCGGCACTTTGCGACGCTGTCGCCGATCCCGGGGCTGCGCGGCTGGTTGCAGCAACAGGCGGGAGCCATGCTGGAGCAGCTGGACGCGAAGAGCCGCGTGCAGCTGGGGCGGGAACTGGGACAGGAGCAGCCGCAGGCCACGCACTGGCTGGCAGCCCTGGACCAGGCGCCAGCGCCGGCAACGATGGTGGCGCGGCTGCTGTTGCACAGCGCGGCCCACTACCTGGGCCATGCGCTGCGCGATGGCCGGCCGGCGGACCCGGTGGCGCGCTTTCACCTGGGCAATGGCGCCCGGGTGGAGCGGCTGAACTGGGCCGCCGATCCTTCGGTCAAGGGTCTGCGCCAATCCTGGGGGCTGATGGTGAACTACCTGTATGACCTCAAGCGCCTGGACAAACACCGCGCGCTGCTGGCGCAGGGCAAGCCGGCGGTGGCGCCGGCGGTACAGCGGTTGCGGCTGTAGGTCAGCGCTTCGCGCCGATTCGCGCGCCACGGCCATTCCAGGCTTTGCGCGCCGGATACATATTTTTGGTAAATTGGGTGCCTTCCATTTGCGCATGCGCACACATCGCTATGCAATTTGTAGTGCGCCGGCATCGATCACAACAACAGGAGACCCGCAGCATGAGCGTGAACATTTCGTACCCCGGCTGTCGCCGTGATTTTCTGGCTGTGGCCGCGGCCGGAGCAGGTTCCCTGGCACTGCCAGCGCGGGCCCAGTCGACCTGGCCGGCCAAGCCGGTGTCCATGATCGTGCCGTTCCCTGCAGGCGGTGGTACCGACGCGTTTGCCCGGCCGTTGTCAGCCCAGTTTTCCAAGCAGACCGGCAAGACCCTGGTGATCGACAACCGCGGCGGGGCCGGCGGTACTGTGGGGGCCAGCATTGCCGCCAAGGCGCATGCAGACGGCTACACCTTGTTCATGGGCGCGGTGCACCACACCATTGCGCCCTCGATGTACCCGAAGCTGGACTACGACCTGGAGAAGGACTTCGTGCCGCTGGCCCTGCTGGCGAACGTGCCGCAGGTGGTGGTGATCAACCCCAAGCGCGTCGACGTGCCCGACCTCAAGGCATTTCTGGCCTATGCCCGCAAGAACCCGGGCAAGCTCAACTATGGTTCGGCTGGCAGCGGCACCTCGCACCATCTGGCCGGCGAACTGTTCAAGCAGCAGACCAAGACTTTCATCACGCACATTCCCTACCGCGGCGCCGGCCCGGCGCTGCAGGATTTGATCTCCGGTAACGTCGACATGATGTTCGACGGTCTGGGTTCATCGTCCGCTCACATCAAGGGCGGGCGCATCAAGGCGCTGATGGTGGCCGGACCGAAGCGCAACGCCGCCTTCCCGGATGTGCCCTGCGCCGCCGAGCTGGGGCTGCCGGACTACACCGTGACCACCTGGTACGGCCTGTGGGCACCAAAGGGCACGCCTTCCGATGTCCAGGTGCGCATCGTCGAAGAGGTGCGCAAGGCCGGCGCCACCGATGAGCTCAAGGCCATCTGGGCCAACAACGGCGCTGAATTCCCGACTCTGAGCCAGCAGCAGTTTGGTGCTTTCGTCAGCGCCGAAATCAAACGCTGGGCGGCGGTGGTCAAGGCCTCCGGCGCCACGCTGGACTGATGGTGAGCACGTCACGCCCGTTCCAGGTGTTGGGTGTCCAGCAGATCGCCATTGGCGCGCTGCGCAAGGAGCGCCTGCGCACCCTGTGGGTCGACATGCTGGGGCTGGAGCTGACCGGCAACTTCGTCTCCGAGCGTGAGAACGTGAACGAGGACATCTGTGCCATGGGAGTGGGCGCGTTCAAGGTCGAGGTCGATCTGATGGAGCCGATCGACCCCGACAAGAAGCCGGCGGTACATGCCACGGCGCTGAACCATGTGGGCCTGTGGATCGACGACCTGCCGGCGGCCGTGGCCTGGCTGGGCGCGCAGGGCGTGCGCTTTGCCCCCGGTGGCATCCGCAAGGGTGCTGCCGGTTTTGACATCTGCTTCCTGCATCCGAAAGCCAGCGAGGAGTTCCCCATAGCCGGTGAGGGCGTGCTGATCGAGTTGGTGCAGGCACCCGTGGCGGTGGTGCAGGCCTTTGCCGCAGTGGCGGCCAGCGCAGCCGTCTGAGCGCTGCAGGCCGGCGCTTGCGGCAGCTCGGCATTTGCGAGAGATCAATGGGTTGCGGATTGGTGGCTTATTACGCCCTCTAGCGGTGCGCCTGCGCAACGCTTCGGGATTCACCCGAGTACCTATCTGGTGCGCAGCGGCTTAAACTGCTAAGAACCTATCCGTGAATAAGACGACCCCGCGTTGTGACGAGAAAGCGATGGATGCAAGGCGCAAGCTGCAGCCCAGGGTGATCCCTGGGCAAGGGTTGCAACGCCGCAGACGCGCTTTATCGTCGCAACCCTTCGGGCTGGGGTCCCAAGGGGCACATCCGGGTGTCGCAAGCCGCTTGTGGTGCTGGGCACCACGGCGCGGGGCCGTCTTATTCACGGATAGGTTCTAAGGCCAATTGACCGCGAAGCGGTCTGGCACTGGCAAGGAGACACGTTTGCTGCCGACCAATATTGCGAACCCGACCTATTTCCACAAGGTCGTTGACTGTCAATGGGCCTGCCCCGCCCACACCCCCGTACCCGAGTACATACGCCTGATTGGCCAGGGCCGCTACAGCGATGCCTACATGGTCAACTGGGTCTCGAATGTGTTCCCCGGTATCTTGGGGCGCACCTGCGACCGCCCCTGTGAGCCGGCCTGCCGGCGCAGCCGGGTCGAGGAGGCCAGTGCCGCCACGCCCGAACCGGTGGCGATCTGCCGCCTGAAAAGGGTGGCGGCCGACATGAAGGACGACATCCGCGCGCGCCTGCCGAAGGTGGCGCCGAAGAACGGCCGGCGCATTGCCTGCGTCGGCGCGGGGCCGGCCTCGCTGACGGTGGCGCGCGATCTGGTGCCGCTGGGATACGAGGTCACCGTGTTTGATAGCGAAGCCCGGGCCGGCGGTTTCATCCGCACCCAGATTCCGCGCTTTCGCCTGCCCGAGTCGGTGATTGATGAGGAGACCGGCTACATCCTGGACCTGGGCGTGGAGTTCCGTTCGGGTGAGCGCATCGATTCCATGAAGGCGCTGCTGGCGCAGAACTATGACGCCGTGTTCGTGGGCTGTGGCGCGCCGCGTGGGCGCGACCTGCAGCTGCCCGGGCGCGAGGCGATCACCGAGAACATCCACATCGGCATCGACTGGCTGGCCTCGGTCTCCTTCGGCCACATCACCAGCATCGGCAAGCGCGTGATCGTGCTGGGCGGCGGCAACACCGCCATGGACTGCTGCCGCTCGTCGCGCCGCCTGGGCGGCAGCGACGTGAAGGTGATCGTGCGCAGTGGCTTCGACGAAATGAAGGCCTCGCCCTGGGAGAAGGAAGACGCGCAGCACGAGGGCATACCGATCCTGAACTACCACGTGCCCAAGACCTTCGAGCATGACAACGGCCGGCTCACCGGCATGACCTTCGAGATCGTCCGTGCCGAGTACGACGCCAAAGGCCAGCGCAAGCTGGTGCCCACCGGCGAGCCCGATGTGCTGGTGCCCTGCGACGCGGTGCTGATCGCTGTGGGCCAGGAAAACGCCTTTCCCTGGATCGAGCCGGACGCCGGCATTGCCTTCGACAAGTGGGGCCTGCCGGTGCTGGATGCCAACACCTTCCAGGCCAGCCTGCCGCAGGTGTTCTTCGGTGGCGACTCGGCCTTCGGCCCGAAGAACATCATCACCGCCGTGGCCCATGGGCACGAAGCGGCGGTATCGATTGACCGTTTGCTCAACGGCGAAGACCTGCGCCGGCGGCCGCCACCGGCCACGAACCTGATGTCGGCCAAGATGGGCATCCACGAGTGGAGCTACGACAACGACACCTCGAACGACACCCGCTTCAAGGTGCCATGGACCAAGGCCGAGGTGGCGCTGGCCTCGATCAAGGTGGAGGTGGAGCTTGGCTTCGATGCCGCCACCGCCTTCAAGGAGGCGGGCCGCTGCCTGAACTGCGATGTGCAGACCGTGTTCACCGACAGCACCTGCATCGAATGCGATGCCTGTGTCGATATCTGCCCCATGGACTGCATCAGCTTTACCGACAACGGTGATGAGCCCGACCTGCGCACCCGGCTGAAGGCGCCGGCCAGCAATGCCACGCAGGACCTGTATGTGTCGCCGGTGCTGAAGACTGGCCGGGTGATGGTGAAAGACGAAGACGTGTGCCTGCACTGCGGCCTGTGCGCCGAGCGCTGCCCCACCGGGGCCTGGGACATGCAGAAGTTCCTGCTCAACACCACGCAGGCCGGCTCGGCCTGCAGGGACAAGGCCTTGCCGAAGAAAGTGGCGGTGACAGCATGACTCCGATGCGCATCGAGGCGGTCAACGACTTTGTCATCAAGTTCGCCAATGTGAACGGCTCGGGTTCGGCTTCAGCCAACGAGCTGTTTGCCAAGGCGATCCTGCGCATGGGTGTGCCGGTGAGCCCGCGCAACATCTTCCCCAGCAACATCCAGGGCCTGCCCACCTGGTACGAGGCCCGGGTGAACGAGCGCGGCTATCGGGGCCGGCGCGGCGGCATCGACATGATGGTGGCCATGAACCCGCAGACCTGGGACGCCGACGTGGCCGAGCTCGACGCCGGTGGCTACCTGTTCTACGACAGCACCCGGCCGATTCCGGAAGAGCGCTTCCGCAAGGACGTGAACGTGATCGGCATGCCGCTGACCGAAATCTGCAACGCCGTGTATTCCGATCCGCGCCAGCGCCAGCTGTTCAAGAACATCATCTATGTCGGTGCCCTGTCCACGCTGCTGGAGGTGGACCCGAAGGTGATCGAACAGCTGTTTGCCGAGCAATACAAGGGCAAGGAAAAGCTGCTGGCGTCGAACGTGCGAGCCCTGCACCTGGGCCGCGACTTTGCCGCCGAGCACCTGCAGGCGCCACTGGGCATCCGGGTGCGCGCCAGCGACCAGGTGGGCAAGCAGATTTTTGTCGATGGCAACAGTGCCGCGGCGCTGGGCTGTGTCTATGGCGGCGCCACCGTGGCGGCCTGGTACCCGATCACGCCGTCGTCCTCGGTCGCCGAGGCGTTCCAGAAGTACTGCCTGAAATACCGTGTGGATGCCTCGACCGGCCAGCACAACTTTGCCATCGTCCAGGCCGAGGACGAGATTGCTTCGATCGGCATGGTGGTGGGTGCCGGCTGGAACGGCGCGCGCGCCTTCACCGCCACCTCCGGCCCCGGCGTGTCGCTGATGACCGAGTTCATCGGCCTGGCCTACTTTGCCGAAATCCCGATCACGATCATCAATGTGCAGCGTGGCGGCCCGTCCACCGGCATGCCCACCCGCACCCAGCAGGCCGACATCA
>JANMKM010000523.1:0-7660 GCA_031372035.1 Rhodoferax sp.
TTGCCGTTGACTTCGATGCTGCCGACGCCCTGCGATCCCTGCAGGCGCTTGACGATCAGGCGTTCGGCCAGATCGCTGAGCTCACGCATAGAGCGTGAGTCTGATTGCAACGACATGTAGATCAGCGGCTGGTCGTTGTCGTTGTCGGCCCGGGTCACGGTCGGCTCGCCAATGTCACGGTTGAAACCGCGCCTGGCTTCTGCCACTTTGTCGCGCACATCCTGCACGGCCGCCTTCACATCGACATTCAGATCGAATTCGGCGACCACCCAGGACTGCCCCTCCCGTGACGATGAGCGTATTGCCTTGATACCGTTGATGGTGTTGATGGCTTCCTCGATCGGACGGCTCACCTCTTGCTCCACGGCCTGTGCAGACGCTCCTGGGTAGGGTGTGCCGACCACAGCGACGGGGATCGAGATGTCGGGCATCTGCTCTACCGGCAGCCGCAGATAGGAGAACAGGCCCAGTACCATGATGGCAACCATCATCATGGTGGCGAAAACCGGGTTGTTGATGCTGACGCGTGTAAACCACACGGCAGATGTCCTAGCCTTTGGAAGCCGGAGCGGATGCTGGCGTTCCAGGTTCGGTGCGGACCGTGGTCACGGGTGCCTGTTTGAGACTGGCTTTGAGCCCGTGCTTGAGCCCTTCGGCCTTGACGGCCACAACGTCTGTGCCGGCGGCAGGGCCATCGGTGATCTCGACCAGGCCAGTCTCGGCGCTGCGGGCCCCGATCACGACCGGTCGACGATCCAGCAACCCTTCCTTGAGGGTGAATACATAGAATTGGCCGCCTTCCTCCTGCAATGCACTGCTGGGCACCGTGTTCACGGGAGCGCGCGCAGCAATGGCCATCTTGCCGCTGGCCAACATGCCACCCTTGAGGGCGCCATCGACATTGGGCAGTGATACAAAGACAGAGATGGCACGCGAGCCCAACTCGGCCGCCGGGCTGATGCGGTCCACGGTCCCGTTGAACGCCCGCTTGTCGAAACCGTCAACGGTAAAGGTGATGGTCTGTCCCAACTTGACCATGGGTATCTCCGACAGTGGCACCAAGGCCTCCACTTCCAGCCGGGACAGATCGACGATCTGCATCCGAGGCGTGTCGGGTGCGGCCTTCTCGCCTGCGTTGACATGGCGCTTGGCCACGATGCCAGCGAAGGGCGAGCGCACGAGGGCATCATCGAGCGCCCGCTTGGCAATCGCCACCTGGGCTTCAGCCGCCTTGACATTGGCCAGACCGACGTCAACGCCGCTGCGGCTGGTGTCAACGGCATTTTGGGAAATGAAGTTGCGGGCCAACAGTTGCTGGTTGGTTTCCTGCGTCTTGTCCGCAAGGCTGAGCCTGGCCTTGGCCTCCGCCAAGCTGGCCAGTTGCGCGTCCAGCCTGGCGCCCAGATCGGCCGTGTCCAGCGTTACCAGCAGTTGCCCCGCGCTCACCCGCTCACCCTCCTGGACATGAACTTTCGCGATCTCGGCCGAGTGCTTGGACTTGACGGTGGCAAACACCACAGGCCGGACACTGCCGGATACGGGAATGGTGCGGCCCATTTCTCGTGGCATCAGGCGCGCCAGATCGCTGGAGGCAAACTCGAAGACCTTCTCCGGTTTGGCCTTGGAGTCGCCCTTCTTGGCCGCTCCGGAGCGCCAGGCAACCAGGGAACCTACGGCGACGGCAATTGTTAGCACGCCCAGTAGCGCCTTGATCCATGTCCGGCGTTGCAAGGCGTTCACAGGTGTGGCCGGTATCAGTTTGTCAGGAGCGTTTCGCTTGAACAGCATGGGTGGTCTTCGCGTGCGGTGTGGACGGTGCAGGCATTGTGCCGGCGAGGTGGCCAAACGCCACCCGAATGCGACAGGATGCAGGAACCAGGGACAGGACGCAGCTTTTGCCCGTCTGGCCGGAACAGCCTGGGCGCCCCATGCCCGGTTCGTATTGCTGCGGATTGTAGTAAATTGGGCCGGCCGACGACGCGGTCGTCAGCGCCAATTGCGGAGCAATCCTGGGCGTGACTCCATCTGACGATATAGCTTCCTTGCGTGACCGGCTGCACCAGGCACTGGCACGTGCGCACGCCCTGGAGGCCTCCCTGGCGGGGCGTCTCCGGACAGAAACAGATGCCAATCGATTCGCGACAGTGTTTCGGGACTGTCCCCAGGCCATGGCGCTGATCCGCTTGTCCAACCAGCTGTTTGAGGACGTCAACGTTGAATGGGAGCGGCTGACGGGCTATTCCAGGCAGGAGGCGGTGGGCCACAGTGCCTCGGAACTGGGCCTGTGGGTAGACCCGGCCGATCAGGCGCGGGCCATGGCGAGCCTGGCGGAGCAGCAAAGCGTCCACGGTTTCAAAGTCCGGCAACGGATGCGCAGCGGTCAGCAGCGGCTGGTCCGGATCGATGCCCGCGTCATCGAGCTGTCGGGAGTGGCCTGTGTCATCAGTGTGCTGACGGATGTGACGCCCGAGCGTCTGGCGCAGGAGGCGCAACGCGCCGGTGAACTGATTCAACACCGCGCCAACGAACAGCTGCAGCAACAGCTGGAGCTTTACGCTGTCACGGAGAGCCTGGGCCGGGTCGGACACTGGCTGGAGGCTGACGGCGGCCAGGGTGTGCAATGGTCTGACGGCCTGAAGCAATTGGCAGGTATGGGCGACCCGGGCGAAATGGCGGACCTGCCCAGCGGCGAGGGTGGCCATCCGGATGACCATGAGGCTTACGCGCGGGACCATGTGCGCATGGACGGCTCCGAGCTGGAGTTCCGCTGGCTGCATCCGGATCAGCGCTGGCGTTGGCTGCGAACCCGGATGCGGCGCCAGGAGCGCAGTGCCGGCGCGACCACAGCGTTTGGCGTGGTGCAGGACATCACGGCCGAGCATGAGGCTCGGATGGCCCTGCAGGGGCAACCGGAGTTCATTCAGAAGATTACGGCGCAGGTGCCCGGTGTGGTTTATCAGTTCGAGCTCCGGCCGGATGGCGCCACCAGCTTTCCCTATGCCAGCGAAGCCATTCGTGACATTTTCCTGGTTTCGCCGCAGGAGGCGCGTGCCGATGCACCCACGGCCCTGGCGCTGGCCCATCCGGACGACATTGCTGCCCTGAGTACGTCGATCGAGGTTTTGGCGCGCACGCTGACGCCCTGGAACCACGAGTTCCGCATCCGGCATCCTGACGGAGTTGTCGTCTGACTGGTACTGGGAGCAGTTCTGGTTCCTGCTGGACCAGGGTTGTGACCAGTTCCAGGGCTACCATTTCGGCCGCCCAGAACCGTTGGAGGCGCTGACCCATGTGGTCGCCGCCTCGAACAGTTTTTGATGCTCAGCGGGGCTGGCTGTCGGCCGGTTTCGCGGGCTTGACGCTAAGCGTGCTCGACTGTCGCACCGCAGCCTTGTCCTGTGCTCCGGCGAACTTGCTGTATTTGCCCAGAATGGTCACCAGTTGGGCGTAGACCTTGGGGTTGCCCGCCAGACATTCCTTGTGCTCCATGAACGCCGCCTCACCGCTCAGATTGCCGATCAGCCCGCCGGCCTCGGTCACCAGCAACGAGCCGGCGGCCACATCCCATGGCTGCAGCCCGGTCTCAAAGAAGCCATCGCAGAACCCTGCGGCAACATAGGCCAGGTCCAGCGCAGCGGCTCCGGGTCGGCGCAGTCCGGCGGTGCGCTGCATCACCTCACCCATCATTTGCAGATAGAGGTTGAAATCATCACCGGGGCGGAATGGAAAGCCGGTGGAAACCAGGCATTCCTGCAACCGGATGCGCTTGGATACGCGCAGCCGGCGGTCGTTGAGGTAGGCGCCGCGCCCACGGGTGGCCGTGAACAGGTCGTTGCGGCTGGGGTCGTAGATCACAGCGTGCTCCACCTTGCCCTTGACGGCCAGCGCGATACTGACGCAATAGACCGGAAAGCCGTGGATGAAATTGGTGGTGCCGTCCAGCGGATCGATGATCCACACATACTCGGAGTCCTGCGCCCCGTGCGTTTGCCCGGACTCCTCCGCCAGGATGCCGTGCCCAGGATAGGCGCCCAGCAGGGTCTCGATGATGGTCTGCTCACTGGCCTGGTCGACCTCCGTGACGAAGTCATTCGCCTGCTTTTGCGAAACCCGGACCGACTCCACATCCAGGGCGGCGCGGTTGATGATGGAGCCGGCAGCGCGTGCCGCACGTACGGCCACATTGACCATGGGATGCAAATTGGGGGAGGGCATAGGTGTTTTGGGTGTGGTCCGGCGCGCTGTTGGGGCGTGCCAGGCAGAACATGAGCGCTGATGGCCGACGGACGATCCCGGCGGCGACAATGCTGCAATTTTAACCTTGCCCATGCGTACCCGTTTCATCCTGATCAGGCCTAGCCATGCCGGCAATGTCGGTGCTGCGGCACGGGCGATGAAGGTGATGGGCTTTGACGATCTGGTGCTGGTGGCGCCGCGCTGGGCCAATGTCCTGCGGCGCGAGGAAACCATCCAGCGTGCCAGCGGCGCGCTGGATGTGCTGGCGCGGGCCCGTATCGTTGACACGCTCGATCAGGCGCTGGAAGGCATGGTGCACCTGTGCGCCAGCGCGATGACGCCGCGTGACTTTGGTCCGCCCTCGCGTACACCCCGGGAACACTTTGATGCGCTATTGAAAGAGGAGCTGCCTGCACCCTACCCGTGCGTATCTCAGCTTGATGGATCTCGTGATGCAGGTGGGATCGCGTTCCTGTTTGGTTCGGAGCGCTTTGGCATGGACAACCAGGATGTCTACCGCTGCCATGTCTGTCTGCGGATTCCCGCCAACCCCGACTTTGCCTCGCTCAACCTGGCGTCCGCGTTGCAGGTGATTGCCTATGAATGGCGCCTGGCATTGGGGGGCTTCGAGACGCGACAGGCCCTGGCCGTCACCAGTCCGGTCCTGGCTGATGCGCGCCAGGTGGCGGGCTTGCTCGCACATTGGGAGCAGGCACTGGTCGCGCTCGGCTATCTCGATCCCCAGGCGCCGAAAAAGCTGTTGCCGCGCCTGAACCAGTTACTCAACCGCTCTGCGTTGCGCGCGGACGAGATCCACATCCTGCGCGGCGTCGCCAAGGCGATTGGCCAGATGGCGGCAAAGGATGCGTTGCCTGCGCCTGCGCACCCAACCCCAAAAGGCTAGACTGCGCGCATGTTTTCCCGTCTGCGCTCCGATATCCAGTGCATCCTCGAACGCGACCCGGCGGCGCGCAACGTCTGGGAGGTTCTGACCTGCTACCCCGGTTTGCATGCGCTGGTGCTGCACCGTCGCGCCCATTGGTGCTGGACCCATGGCTTCAAATGGCTGGGCCGCTTCCTGTCGCATCTGTCACGCTGGGCCACCGGCATCGAGATCCATCCAGGGGCCAGGATTGGCCAACGGGTGTTTTTCGACCATGCCATGGGCGTGGTGGTGGGCGAAACGGCCGAGATCGGCGACGGCTGCACCATCTACCAGGGGGTGACATTGGGCGGCACCTCGCTCTACAAGGGCGCCAAGCGCCATCCGACACTGGGGCGCAATGTGGTGGTCAGTGCCGGAGCCAAGATTCTGGGGGGTTTCACCGTGGGCGACAACGCCAAGGTTGGATCGAACGCGGTCGTGATCAAGCCGGTGCCGGCCGGTGCAACGGCGGTCGGCATCCCGGCGCGGATCATCATGCCTGATGCCTCTGCCCACAACGCTGACGCCGTTCTCACCACCGGTTTCTCGGCTTACGGCGTGACCCCGGACGACGATCCCCTGAGCCAGGCCATGCGTGGCCTGATCAACAGCGCATCGGCCCAGGACCACCAGATCGCGATGCTCTGGCAAGCGATCGAGAAGCTGTCCAGCGACCGCAGCGATACGCCCTGCGTGCCGGGGGATGCGGCCTTGAGCGAATGCTTCGAGGCGGAAAAGCTCAACCAGTTGGTTGGCAAGTAGCGCCATCGCCCGGCGTGCCCAGGGGAGTCAGGCGTTGCGTGGCGTGCGAATGGCGGACGGCGGCCTGAACGCCTTGCAGACGGACTCGTCAGTCTCCAGGTAGGGCCCGCCAATCAGGTCGATACAGTAAGGCACTGCGGCAAAGATGCCGTTGATCCGGATGCTGCCATCGGCGTCGCGCAGGCCCTCCAGAGTCTGGGCGATGGCCTTGGGCTGCCCCGGCAGATTGATGATCAGGCTCTTGTCGCGCACCACGGCCAGTTGCCGCGACAGGATGGCTGTGGGAACGAAAGCCAGGCTGATCTGGCGCATCTGCTCACCGAAGCCGGGCATCTCCTTGTGCGCCACCGCGCGCGTCGCCTCAGGCGTGACGTCGCGCAGCGCCGGGCCCGTGCCGCCAGTGGTAAGCACCAGCGAACAGCCGGCATCCACCAGTTCAATCAGGGTGGCGCTGATCTGCGGTTGTTCATCCGCGATCAGGCGGGACTCGAAATGCAAAGGGTTCGTCAGGGCGCGCTCCAGCCATTGGCGCAGGGCGGGCAGGCCCTTGTCTTCATACACCCCGGCGGACGCACGGTCGCTGATCGACACGATGCCGATGCGTACTGCCTCCATCTGGTTGTCAGCACCCATTTCACGGACTTCAGGCAACTGCAGTGCCAGTTGCACTGGCAAGCTGTCCGCGCAGCAACACAAAGATGTCGCGGTAAGCCCGTCCGTGGCGGGCCTGGCCGTCGGGCAATGCCGGCAGAGCGTCTTTGCGCGCCTGACGGATCAGGGAGCGCAGTTGCTGGGCATCGCTGCCCGGATGCTGCGCCAGCCAATCGGCCAGGGCGCCGTCCTGCGCAAGCAGGCGCTCGCGCCAGTTTTCGGCCAGATGCAGGGCCAGCGTTTCCTGGGCTGAACCGCTGTGCTGTTCCACCAGCGCCGCGCGGATTGCGTCGAGCTGGCTGTCATCGAGTTGCCGCATGAGCTTGCCGATGAACTGCATCTGGCGTCGCTTGCCCTCGAAGTTGGTGATACGCCGGGCTGCGTCAAGGGCATCAACCAGTTTTTCAGGAAGCATCAGACCACCCAGGCGCTCGCCCTGCAATGTCAGGAGTTCCTGACCCAGCTTCTGCACTTCCGTGCTCTCGCGCTTGAGGTCGGTCCGGCTGGGTTCGTCGCTGCCCTTGAGTTCGCGCTTGAGTTCCAGGTCCAGCTCGCTGCCTTCGGCGACGAACTGGCCGCGTACGAAATAACCCTTTTTGAATTTACGTGGCATGTTTGAAGTTTGCGCCGATGCGCGGATGTTTCGGCTGGCGAAGCCCAAGTATCATAGCCTTTGCCATTGGACAAGTTACATGCAACAAGATCAGAACAGCGCTGCCGCAGGTTTCAGTTACAGCCGGGCATTTTTTCAGGAACTGGTGGATGCTGCCCTTGCACATGCCGGCAAACTGGGTGCCACGGGTGCTGCCGCCGAAGCCTCGGAAGGATGTGGCCTGAGCGTTTCGGTGCGCAAAGGAGAACTGGAGACCGTGGAGCGCAACCGTGACAAGTCGTTGGGCATCACCGTGTATGCCGGCCACCGTCGCGGCAACGCCAGTACATCCGATTTTTCCAAGACGGCCATCGAGCAGACCGTGCGCGCAGCCTTTGACATCGCGCGCTTCACAGCCGAAGACCCGATGGCCGACCTGCCTGACGAAGGCGATATCTGGCATGCCAGTGCCGCTGATCCGGACCTGGACCTGT
>JANMKM010000524.1:0-2796 GCA_031372035.1 Rhodoferax sp.
GCCTTTGCCACCAGGTGGTGGTCCACAAAGGGACCTTTTTTGAGTGAGCGAGTCATGGGCTAGTGTCCCCTTACTTCTTGCGACGCGACACGATCATGACCTGCGTGCGCTTGTTGTTGCGGGTACGGTAACCCTTGGTCAGATTACCCCACGGGTCCACCGGATGCCGGCCTTCGCCGGTCTTGCCCTCGCCGCCACCGTGCGGGTGGTCAACCGGGTTCATCACAACGCCGCGCACTGTCGGGCGGATACCCATCCAGCGCTTGACACCGGCCTTGCCCAATTGGCGCAGGCTGTGCTCTTCATTGGCCACTTGGCCAATCGTGGCGCGGCAGTCAATGTGGATCTTGCGGACTTCGCCGGAACGCATGCGCACCTGGGCGTAAGTGCCTTCACGCGCCAGCAGCGTTGCAGAGGTACCGGCCGAGCGCACTATCTGGGCACCCTTGCCGACCTGCAGCTCGATGCAATGGATGATCGAGCCTACCGGAATATTACGGATCGGCAACGTATTGCCAACGCGGATCGGGGCCTCGGCACCGTTCAGAATGGTTGCACCCACTTCCAGGCTGCGCGGCGCGATGATGTAGCGGCGCTCGCCATCGGCGTAGCACACCAGCGCAATGTGCGCCGAACGGTTCGGGTCGTACTCAATACGCTCAACCTTGGCCGGAATTGCATCCTTGTTGCGCACGAAGTCGACAACGCGGTAGTGGTGCTTGTGGCCACCGCCCTTGTGCCGGGTCGTGATGTGGCCGTTGTTGTTGCGTCCGGCATGCTGGAATTGCGGCTCCAGCAATGCAGCGAACGGTTCACCCTTGTACAGGTGATCGCGTGAAATCTTGACCACACCCCTGCGACCGGGTGATGTGGGCTTCATCTTGATAACAGCCATGATTACGCAGCCTCCCCGCCAAGATTGAGTTCCTGACCCGGCTTGAGCGTGACATAGGCCTTGCGCACGTTGTCGCGCCGGCCGATGGACTTGCCAAAACGCTTGGTCTTGCCCTTGGTGTTTACCACCGAGACGCCCTTGACCTCGACCTTGAACATCAGTTCCACGGCGGCCTTGATTTCAGGCTTGGTCGCATCCTGCAGCACCTTGAAAGTCACGGCATTGCTCTTCTCGGCAATCATGGTGGCCTTCTCGGAGACGATGGGTGCTACCAGCACCTGCATCAGTCGACCTTCATCAAACTTGACGGCGCTCATGCGAACATCTCCTTGAGTTTGTCCATGGCGGCCTTGGTGACCAGCACCTTGCGGTAATGCACCAGCGACACCGGATCGGCATAACGGGGCTCCACCACCAGCACATTGACCAGGTTGCGCGACGCCAGGTACAGGTTCTCATCAACCTCGTCAGCGATCACCATCACCGATTCGAGATTCATGGCCTTGAACCTGGCTGCCAGCGGCTTGGTCTTGGGAGACTCGACCTTGAGCGAATCCACCACGGCCAAGCGGCCTTCGCGTGCCAGTTGCGAGAAGATCGAAGCCATACCAGCCCGGTACATCTTCTTGTTGATCTTCTGCGAGAAATTCTCGTCCGGCATGTTCGGGAAAATGCGTCCGCCGCCACGCCACAGGGGCGAGGATGTCATACCGGCGCGAGCGCGACCCGTTCCCTTTTGCTTGAACGGCTTCTTGGTCGAGTGCTTGACCTGTTCGCGGTCCTTCTGGGCCCGGGTACCCTGGCGGGCATTGGCCTGGAAGGCCACCACGACCTGGTGCACCAGATCTTCGTTGTACGCCCGACCAAAGACGGTTTCCGGCGCCTCAAACTTGGAGGTTGCCTGGCCCTGGTCGTTCAGGAGTTCGAGCTGCATCAGTTCGCTCCCTTCGTGGCTTCATTCTTGACTTTGACCTTGACGGCAGGACGCACGGTCACAAAACCGCCGTCTGAACCCGGCACAGCACCCTTGACCAGCAGCAGCTGGCGCGCAACGTCGATGCGCACCACATCAAGGTTCTGGGTGGTGACAGTCACGTCGCCGAGGTGGCCGGACATCTTCTTGCCCGGAAACACGCGGCCCGGGTCCTGCGCCATCGAGATCGAGCCCGGCACATTGTGCGAACGGCTGTTGCCGTGCGATGCGCGCTGAGACTTGAAGTTGTGGCGCTTGATCGTGCCCGTGAAGCCCTTGCCGATCGACGTGCCCTGCACGTCCACCTTCTGGCCAACGGCAAACACGTCGCTCACCGGCACCACGGCGCCAGCGGCATACTGCGCCGCTGCGTCGGAACTGACCCGGAATTCCTGGATGATCTCGCCGGCTTCGACACCAGCTTTTGCCAGGTGGCCTGCAGCCGGCTTGCTGACGCGCGACGCCTTGCGCGCACCAAACGTCACCTGCAAGGCAACGTAGCCGTCGTTCTCCTGGGTTTTGACCTGGGTGACGCGGTTGTTAGATACATCCAACACCGTGACGGGGATCGCATCCCCCTCATCGGTGAACAGGCGCATCATGCCAACCTTGCGCCCCAGCAACCCTAAGCGATTGCTAAGACTCATTGTTTTCTCCGTAACCCCCACCGTCGCTACTGCAATTGGCAGCGCCGTTTTTGTGTGGGAGACTGTTAATAAAACTCAGCCGAAATGCAGGGCACTCAACAGAGCCTTAAAGTATACAACGGTTTTGCAACTGCAGCAAGCAAAGCTGCTGACCGTGTCGGGAGTAAGTAAGTTGTCCGGTCCGTAGCAAGTAATCTGTCCGGTTTGTGGAGGAGCGATGCAACACGCCCCCATGAGCCGGGCCCGCTACGTGCAGGAGAACCGGAACATGAGATTCAAAG
>JANMKM010000555.1:0-2893 GCA_031372035.1 Rhodoferax sp.
AGAACAATCCAGCGATCACGGTCCACTACAGGATCACCAGACCGAAGCGCTTGAAATGCGGCGCACCCGTCGCAGCAAAGGCCGCGAACGACACGGCGGCACCAATCAACAGCAACAGGATCAGCCAGCGCACCAGCAGCATCGGTACTACCAGGCCCGGGCCAGCCGGGCAAAACCGGCCGGCGCCTGGGCTTCGTCGGCAAAGCTCACCTCTTCCCAGGCGTCGGGCTGCGCCAGCAGGGCTCGCAGCAGCTGGTTGTTCAGGGCGTGGCCGGAGCGAAAGGCGCTGTAGGCCGCCAGCAGCGGATGCCCCAGCAGGTACAGGTCGCCCATGGCGTCCAGGATCTTGTGCTTGACGAATTCGTCGTCATAGCGCAAGCCATCGGCATTGAGCACCTTGTAGTCATCCATCACGATGGCGTTGTCCAGGCCACCGCCGAGCGCAAGGCCGCTGGCCCGCATCATCTCCACGTCCTTGGTGAAGCCGAAGGTCCGGGCCCGGGCAATATCCTTGGTGTAGGAGCCACTGCTCATGTCGAACTCCACCCGCTGCCCGGTCGAGTCCACGGCTGGATGGTCAAAGTCGATCTCGAACTTGAGCTTGTAGCCGTGGTACGGCTGCAGCCGCGCCCACTTCAAAGACGGCCCGTCTCCAACCCGCACCTCCACCGGCCGCTTGATTCGAATGAATCGTCTTGGCGCATTTTGCAGTGCAATGCCGGCACTTTGCAGCAAGAAGACAAATGAAGCCGCCGATCCGTCAAGAATCGGCACTTCTTCGGCGGTGATGTCGATATACAGGTTGTCAACACCCAGGCCGGCGCAGGCCGACATCAGGTGCTCCACCGTATGGACCTTGACACTGCCCTTCGACAGGGTGGATGCCATGCGGGTGTCGGTCACGGCGGTGGCCGACACCGGGATATCCACCGGTTCGCTCAGATCGGTACGCCGGAACACGATGCCGGTGTCGGCCGCTGCCGGGCGCAGCGTCAGTTCCACCTTCTGGCCGCTGTGCAGGCCCACGCCGACGGCGCGGGTCAGCGACTTCAGGGTGCGTTGTTGCAGCATGGCGTGATTTTAGTTTCGCGGCCTGCAGGCCAAGCCGGCGAGTCCGCGTAGCCTCAGGACTTGCAGGGGCAGGACCCCACAACTGGGGGCGCCGCGCCGCCGGGCTCGGCACCCCGGCCAGCCAGTCAGTCTGCCTGCTTGCGCAGAAAGGCGGGGATCTCGTAGTCGTCCATGCCGCCGGAGGACAGGGCGTCCACCTTGGCTGCAGCCATGGTCCGGTCCCGGGTACGCCAGACGCTGGGTGTCTCCATCCGGCCGTAGTCCGGGCCACCGGTCAATCCCGCGGGCATGGTGGTCGGGCCGCTGCCGGCCGTGGTGCCCACCGGTGTATTGAGCGTGGGCACATGGATCGGCATGTTGTCGGTGCCGGTACGCAGCACCTGCAGCGGCGGCGCGATCCGGCGTGCGCCCTGGCGCGTCAGGCCGGTGGCGACCACGGTGACCCGGATGTCGTCGCCCAGCATGTCGTCGTAGGCTGTGCCGTAGATCACCAGGGCCTCGTTCGAGGCAAAGGCGCGGATGGTGTTCATCGCCAGCTTGGATTCGCTCAGCTTGAGTGAGCCCTTGCTGGCCGTGATCAGTACCAGCACGCCCTTGGCACCTGACAGATCCACACCTTCGAGCAGCGGGCAGGCCACCGCCTGCTCGGCCGCGATCCGGGCCCGGTCCGGGCCGCCGGCGGTAGCCGTGCCCATCATGGCCTTGCCCGGCTCGCCCATCACAGTGCGCACGTCCTCGAAGTCAACGTTCAGTGTGGCCGGCACATTGATGATCTCGGCAATGCCGCCCACAGCGTTCTTCAGCACGTCGTTGGCATGGGCAAAGGCCTCGTCCTGCGTAATGTCCTCGCCCAACACCTCCTGCAGCTTCTCGTTCAGCACCACGATCAGCGAATCGACATTGGCTTCCAGTTCGGCCAGGCCGCTGTCGGCGATCGACATCCGTCGGCCGCCCTCGAAGTCGAAAGGCTTGGTGACCACACCCACGGTCAGGATGCCCAGCTCCTTGGCCACGCGCGCAATCACCGGTGCGGCGCCGGTGCCGGTGCCACCACCCATGCCAGCGGTGATGAACAGCATGTGGGCACCCTCGATGGCCGTGCGAATCTCCTCCACCGCCTCTTCGGCAGCGCTGCGCCCCTTGTCCGGCTTGCTGCCCGCGCCCAGGCCGGTGCTGCCCAGCTGGATGGTCTTGTGGGCCGCACTGCGCGACAGCGCCTGGGCGTCGGTGTTGGCGCAGATGAACTCCACGCCGCCAACGTCGCAGCTGATCATGTGCTCCACTGCGTTGCCGCCGCCGCCGCCAACACCGATCACCTTGATCTGGGTGCCGCGGTTGAACCCCTGGTCTTCAATCATTTCGATGCTCATGGTTTTCTCCTAGTCTGCAGTTGCCAAAAATCTCTGATTCTGAAAGTTGCCATTGCGCCATTACCAGGGCGGGTCGGTACAGCGCCAACGCCAATGGGGGTTGATCGGGGTCGTGACCATCAGAAGTTCCCCACCAGCCAGTCCTTGACCTGGCCGAAGGCGGTTTTCATGGAGCCGTTCTTCTGCGCCACCTTCAGGCCGCGCATGCGCGCCAGCCGGGCGGCCTCCAGCAGGCCCATCACGGTGGCGGCGCGCGGCTGTGCCACCATGTCGGCCAGCGAGCCGGCATACTTGGGGCTGCCACGGCGCACCGGCTTGAGGAAGATGTCTTCACCCAGCTCCACCATGCCATGCATGACACAGCTGCCACCGGTCAGAACAATGCCGCTTGAAAGCACCTCTTCAAAACCGGAACTGCGGATCACCTGCTGCACCAGGGAGAATATCTCTTC
>JANMKM010000136.1:0-3535 GCA_031372035.1 Rhodoferax sp.
CCGGTCGCTGGCAGCGTGCCCGCAAGGCACAGACTGTCAGCAAGGGCAGTCCGCCGGTCAGGCCGAAGCGAGATTGAAGTGGCGCAACGCGCGCTCCAGGTAGGCCTCAATGCACTGGGTCGCGCGCCACTGCGGCGCCGCTGCCTGCGCGTGCGCGCGCAGCTGCGGCAGCCGCTGCAGCGCCGCCTGCAGGGCCTCGGACAGGGCGGCAGGGCTACGCTGGCCAAAGGCCACACCAGCACCATGGCCCTGGGCCAGATGCTCCTCCATCCAGGTGCCAGCCGGCACCACCAGCACCTTGGCAGCGGCCACGGCTTCCGAGAACACGCCCGAGGTGCGCAGCGGCAGCAGCGCCGCGTCGTAGGGCAACAGCAGGATGTCGGCGCGCGCCATCAGCGCGTGGTAAGCCTGCGCGTCCAGCGCCCCCAACACCACTTCTGCATGGGCCGCCGCCTGCAGGGCCGGGCCCGCCGCCTGCCACTGGCGGCGCTGGGTCTCGGTGGAGATGTGGATCAGGAACCGCAGTTGCGGATGCCGCAGCACCAGCGACGGCACCAGCGCAAATCCCTTTTCCACGCGCCAGTGTCCCAGCACCGCCACCAGCGGCGCCGCATTGGCCGTTCCCGGTGTTGCCGGCTGCGGCGGCGGATAGTGCTTGGGCATGGGGTACTCCTGCACCGGATGCGCCAACACCCCGGACAGATGCAGCGCCATGCGCGCGCCATTGACCGTCAGCAGCCTGCGCTCGGGTGGTTGCACCCGTTGCAGCTCGCGCATCGCAAACCGGTACAGGCCGGCATGGGGGCCCAACACCAACGTGCCCGGAGCCAGAAAATTCTCCACGCCGAAGTTCAGCAGAAGCCGGGGTCGCCTTGCCGGCTGCATACTGGACAGGGCCAGGCTGCAACCCAGCAACTCGTGCTGCAGTGTGGTCGGCACCCATACCAGATCGTCTGCCGACAGACCCTGCTCCAGCGCAATGCTCCAGGCTTCGGCAAAGGCCCGGGCCTGCACCATCAGGCTTTCCAGCGGCCCGGCCAGGGGATCGTCACACACCTCTTCATAGGGCGTGAAGGCGAACACGGCCCGCGCCTGCAGCGCCTGCACCACATCGGGCCAGGCCGCGCGGTGCACCAGGAAGCGGGTCTCGATGCCGCGCGCCGCGCAAGCCTGCTGCAGACCCAGGCTGTTGTTGAAGTGGTGCCCGGCCTTGTCGCGCAGGCCGTTCTCCAGGACCCAGATGCGCATGGGGTTGCCTGGCACAACGTCCTTACGGACGCACCGGCTCACCGCGACCCACGGCCAGCACGCGCACCCCCGGGGCTGCTTGGACCCGGCGCCAGGGGTCCACCACCACCGACCCCGGTGCGGCAACAAAGTCCTCAAAGGCCGCGTGCGGTACCGCCAGCACGAAGATGGCGGCGATGGGCGGCGGTGGGTTGTCGCGCCCGGGCACCAGCGGGTCGTGCAGTTGTACCGACAGGCCCCGGCGCAGCAGCGCCGCATGCAGCAGCAGCGCCGGGCTGCCGTCCTCCACCGCCACATTGGCCTTGAATGCGGTGCCCAGCAGCCATACCGGCAGCGGGTTGGCGCGGTACTCGCTGGCCACCAGACCGGCCAGCCAGGAGGTCTGCCGATCCCGGTTCACCAGGTTGGCGCCAAAAGGGTCGAACGACAACCCGACCCGTGCTGCCAGCGCCGCCAGCGCCGCGTTCTCCTTGGGGTGGCAGCCGCCGCCACCACCCAGGCCACCGGCCAGATAGCGCGGCGAATGCAGCCGGCGCGTGGCCAGCGACAGGCAGCGCACCACCTCGTCCACATCACAACCCGGCGTCTTGTGCGACAGCTCCATCAGCGCGTTGGCAAAGCCAATCTTCAAACCGATGTAGCCGTTGTAGCTGGTCTTGATCAGCTCAGCGTTCTCCGGTGTCGTCACAAACATGGGGGCCGCGGTCAGGCTGTGGTACAGCGCCTGCAGCCGCTGACCAGCCGTGGCGTCAAGCGCGCCGATCAGCACGAATTCCGGGTCCAGCAGGTCGGCCATGATGGTTCCCACAGCCGAAAATGCCGGCGTGTGCGCCAGTGACAGGCCCAGATCCTGCGGCAGGCTGCGGGCGAGCTCACGCACGGTTCCCGGCAGTACGGTGGACACGATAGCCAGCACCCGAGGTATGGCGCTTGCATGCGCTGCGGCACCGGCCACAGCCTCCAGCGCCAGCCGCAGCGGCCGCAGGTCGTATTGCGCGCCGCCCTCAGCATAGGGACCGCTGCCGTTATAGCCACCCAGGTTGGGCGTCTGCACCGTGACGAAGATGATCTCGGCATGCTCCACCACCGCCTGCAGGCTGGCAAAGCCGAAGTCCACCCGCGCCGCCAGCGTTGCCAAGGGCTCCTGACCAGGGCCGTATTCCGGCGCCGGATACCAGGCCACATCCATGCGTTGCGGTTGGGCGTCGAAACCGCGCACGGCATGGCCGCGCGACGCGATGGCTACGGCCATCGGCAGGCCCAGCAGGCCCAGTCCCACAAACCCGACCCGCATGCCGTACCTCCAGGGCAAAGGCCCCAGTCTACAGGCCGAGCTTTGCTGCCAGACCGATGCGTTGCAACTTGCCCGTGGCGCCCTTCGGGATTTCGGCCAGGAACAGGATCTTCTTGGGCACCTTGAAATCCGCCAGCCGGGTGGCGGCAAAGTCACGCAGTTCGCGCTCTGTCAGGCTCTGGCCTTCGCGCAGAACCACCGCCGCGGCCACGTCTTCGCCCAGCTTGGGATGGGGCATGGCAAAAGTCACGACCTGCATCACGGCCGGGTGGTCCATCAGCACTTCGTCCACCTCCAGCGGCGAGACCTTCTCGCCACCGCGGTTGATGATTTCCTTGAAGCGGCCGGTGAGCGACAGGTAGCCATCCTCGGTCATGGTGCCCTGATCGCCGGTACGGAACCAGCCATGGGTAAAGGCCTCGGCGTTGGCTTTGTCGTTGTTCTCATAGCCTGCGGTGACGTTTTCGCCCCGGATCACGATCTCGCCAATTTCGCCAGCCGCCAGCAGGTTGCCCTGCAAGTCCATGATGCCCACCTCGGGGCCTGCGGCCAAACCCACGGAGCCCGGAATGCGCTTGGCCGGCGGCAGCGGGTTGCTGGACATCTGGTGCGCTGCCTCGGTCATGCCGTAGGACTCGATCAGCGGCGCCTGGAACACCCGCTCCAGTTCTGCGATCACCTGCGTCGGCATGGATGAAGAGGAGGAGCGCAGGAAACGCAGCGGATGCGCCGCAATCACGTCCATATTGCCACTGGCACGCGCCAGGATGGTCTGGTGCATGGTCGGCACCGCGGTGTACCAGGTTGGCTTGCATTCCTTCATCCAGGCAAAGAACTTGAGCGCGTTGAAGCCCGGCGTACAGAAAATCTGGCTGCCCACGGCCATGGGTGCCAGCACACCGGCAATCAGGCCATGGATGTGGAACAGCGGCATCAGGTGCAGTTCCCGGTCTTGCGGGCCGAGCTGCAGCGTGGTGCTGATGTTGCGTGCCG
>JANMKM010000558.1:0-4799 GCA_031372035.1 Rhodoferax sp.
ATCTATCAGCGACCCTTTGGCGGCCACACTGCAAATTATGGGGAAAAGGCGGTTGAGCGTGCCTGCGCGGCAGCCGACCGTACCGGGCACGCCATGCTGCACACCCTGTACCAGCAGAATGTGCAGGCCCGCACCAGCTTCTTCGTTGAGTGGATGGCGTTGGACCTGATCCGTGATGCCGATGGAGACGTGCTGGGCGTCACGGCGCTGGAAATGGAAACCGGGGACATCCATATCCTGCAGGCCCACACCACCCTGCTGGCCACTGGCGGCGCCGGCCGGATCTTTGCGGCCTCCACAAATGCCTTCATCAACACCGGTGACGGACTGGGCATGGCGGCGCGCTCGGGCATTGCCTTACAGGACATGGAGTTCTGGCAATTCCACCCCACGGGTGTGCATGGCGCCGGTGTGCTGCTCACCGAAGGCTGTCGCGGCGAAGGCGCGATCCTGATCAATGCCAATGGTGAACGCTTCATGGAGCGCTATGCGCCGACACTGAAAGACTTGGCACCACGCGATTTTGTCTCCCGTTGCATGGACCAGGAGATCAAGGAGGGCCGGGGATGCGGCCCGAACAAGGACCACGTACTGCTCAAGCTCGATCATCTGGGCTCGGAAACCATCATGAAGCGGCTGCCCTCGGTGTACGAGATCGGCCACAACTTCGCCAATGTGGACATCACCAAGGAGCCGATTCCGGTGGTACCCACCATCCACTACCAGATGGGCGGTATTCCGACCAACATCCATGGCCAGGTGGTGGAGCAAAAGGGTGAAGTCCACAACGCGGTGGTGCAAGGCCTGTACGCTGTGGGCGAATGCTCCTGCGTCAGCGTGCATGGCGCCAACCGACTGGGTACCAATTCCCTGTTGGACCTGCTGGTTTTCGGTCGGGCGGCGGGCAACCATATCGTCGCCGGTCATGGCAAGAGCGGCACCCACAAGGACCTGCCTGGCGACGCTGCTGACCGGTCGCTGGCGCGTCTGGCGCGGCTCGATGCCTCTAGCAGCGGCGAATATGCGCAGGATGTTGCCAATGACCTGCGCAACGCCATGCAGACCCACGCTGGCGTGTTCCGCACGCAGCAGACCATGGACAAAGGTGTGACCCAGATTGCGGCCCTGCGCGAGCGCGTTGGCGGCATTCATTTGAAAGACAAGTCACAGACCTTCAACACAGCCAGGGTCGAAGCGCTTGAAGTGGAAAACCTGATCGAAGCCGCGCAGGCCACGATCGTGTCGGCAGCGGCCCGGCATGAAAGCCGCGGCGCCCATACGGTCAATGACTATGGCGATACCGCCGAGCATCCGAATGGCCGCAACGACACGGAATGGCACAAGCACACCCTGTGGTACTCCGATGGCAACCGCCTGAGCTACAAGCCGGTACAGATGCAACCGCTGACCGTGGCCTCGGTACCATTGAAAGTGAGAACCTTTTGAGCCTAGTTCCTGCGCACAGCGTGCGTGTTCGGGTGTTGTCCGAACACGCCCTGTGCCAGCGCCCTTGAATCGGAATACGGAGCCCTTCATGCACAAGCGGACATTTCAGATCTACCGTTACGACCCCGACAAGGATGCCAAGCCGTACTTGCAGACCATCGATGTCGAACTGGACGGCAACGAGCGCATGCTGCTCGATGCCTTGATGAAGCTCAAAGCGCTAGATCCGACCATCTCCTTCCGGCGCTCCTGCCGCGAGGGCGTGTGCGGGTCTGACGCGATGAACATCAACGGCAAGAATGGCCTGGCCTGCCTGACCAACATGCGCAGCCTGGAGGGCGTCATCAAGCTCAAGCCCCTGCCCGGCTTGCCGGTGATCCGCGACCTGATCGTCGACATGACGCAGTTCTTCAAACAGTACAACTCGATCAAACCTTACCTGATCAATGACACGGTGCCGCCGGACAAGGAACGGTTGCAAAGCCCGCAGGAGCGCGAGGAACTCAACGGCCTGTATGAGTGCATCCTGTGCGCCAGTTGCTCCACCAGTTGCCCCAGCTTCTGGTGGAATCCGGACAAGTTTGTCGGACCGGCCGGGTTGTTGCAGGCATACCGCTTCATCGCCGACAGCCGGGATGAAGCTGCAGCCGAGCGCCTGGACAACCTGGAAGACCCCTATCGGCTGTTCCGTTGTCACACCATCATGAACTGCGTGGACGTGTGCCCCAAGGGCCTGAATCCGACCCGGGCCATCGGCAAGATCAAGGAAATGATGGTCCTGCGCACCGTCTGAGGCGCGAGGAAATGCCTGGTGTTGCAAGAATCATCCGTTTTGCCGGTCGATGCCCGGACCCTGAGCCGCCTCAAATGGCGCTGCCGGCGCGGCTTGTTGGAGAACGATCTGTTCATCGAGCGGTTCTTTCAGCGCCATGAGGCGACGCTGACCGCCAACCAGGCACAGTGCCTGGATGCGTTGATGGCACTGGCCGACAACGACCTGCTTGACCTGCATCTGGCCCGCAAGGAACTGTCCGATGTCAGCGCAGAACTGGATCGCGCCGACGTGCATGAAGTTTTGAGTATGCTGAGAACAAACCGCTGAAAGGGTTATCCATGAAACTAGCTGACAACAAGGCCACGCTGTCGTTCAGTAACGGCAGCCCGAGCGTCGACTTGCCGGTCTATCACGGAAGTGTGGGGCCGGACGTCGTCGACATCCGCAAGCTGTATGCCCAGACCGGCATGTTCACCTACGATCCTGGCTTCCTGTCGACAGCATCGTGTCAGTCGGCCATCACCTACATCGATGGCGACAAGGGTGAACTGCTGTACCGTGGCTACCCGATCGAGCAGTTGGCGACGCACTGCGACTTCATGGAAACCTGCCATCTGCTGTTGTATGGAAACCTGCCGGATGTGGCAGCCAAGGCCAGCTTCGTCAAGCGCGTGACCAACCACACCATGGTCAACGAGCAGATGCAGTTTTTCCTGCGCGGCTTCCGGCGTGATGCCCATCCGATGGCCATCATGACCGGCCTTGTTGGTGCCCTGTCGGCCTTCTACCACGACAGCACCGACATCAACAATCCGGAACACCGTGAAATTTCGGCAATACGGCTGATCGCCAAAATGCCCACGCTGGTGGCGATGGCCTTCAAGTACAGCGCCGGCCAGCCCTACATGTATCCCCGCAACAACCTCAGCTATGCGGGCAACTTCATGCACATGATGTTTGCGACGCCTTGCGAGGACTACGTTGTCAATCCGGTCATCGAACGAGCGCTGGATCGCATCTTTGTGCTGCATGCGGACCACGAGCAGAATGCATCCACTTCGACCGTGCGGCTGTGCGGAAGCTCCGGCACCAACCCGTTTGCCGCCATCGCTGCGGGTGTGGCCTGCCTCTGGGGACCTGCCCACGGTGGCGCCAATGAGGCCTGCCTGAACATGCTGGAAGACATTCAGCGCATGGGCGGGGTCAGCAAGGTTGGCGAGTTCATGACCCAGGTCAAGGACAAGAGCTCTGGCGTGAAGCTCATGGGTTTCGGCCACCGCGTATACAAGAACTACGATCCCCGCGCCAAGCTCATGCAGGAAACCTGCAAGGAGGTGCTGGGCGCGCTGGGACTGGAAAACGACCCGTTGTTCAAGCTGGCCATGGCCCTGGAGAAGATCGCCCTGGAAGACGACTACTTTGTGCAGCGCAAGCTCTACCCCAACGTGGACTTCTATTCCGGTATCGTGCAGCGCGCCATTGGCATCCCGGTCAGTCTGTTCACGGCGATCTTTGCGCTGGCGCGAACCGTCGGCTGGATTGCTCAGCTCAACGAGATGATTGGTGACGTGGAATACAAGATCGGCCGCCCACGGCAGCTGTTCACCGGCTCGACGCAACGCGAGGTGCAGCCCATCGAAATGCGCTGAACCCTATGGCACGCACCCTCTACGACAAGCTGTGGGACGAACACGTCATCCACACCGAAGACGACGGAACCTCTGTTCTTTACATCGACCGGCACCTGGTGCACGAGGTAACGAGTCCGCAGGCGTTTGAAGGCCTGCGTCAGGCAGGACGCAAGGTCTGGAGGGTCAGTTCTATCGTCGCCACGGCGGACCACAACACACCCACCACAGGCTGGGAGCTTGGCTACGACGGCATTGTCGATCCCACCAGCAAGGAACAGGTGGTCACGCTGGACCGCAATATTCATGAGTTTGGCTCGGCCGCGTACTTTCCGTTCCTGTCCAAGCGCCAGGGTATCGTGCATGTCATTGGTCCGGAGAACGGCGCAACGCTGCCCGGGATGACCGTCGTCTGTGGCGATTCGCACACTTCCACGCACGGCGCTTTTGGTGCACTGGCACATGGCATCGGTACCAGCGAAGTCGAACACGTGTTGGCAACCCAGACCCTGTTGGCCAAGAAGGCCAGGAACCTTTTGGTGCGGGTCGATGGAAAGCTGCCCCGTGGCTGCGGTGCGAAGGACATTGTTCTTGCCATCATTGGCCGTATCGGCACTGCTGGCGGGACCGGGTTCACCATTGAATTTGGCGGATAGGCAATCCGGTCCCTGAGCATGGAAGGTCGCATGACCGTGTGCAACATGGCGATCGAGGCCGGAGCCAGGGCCGGACTGGTGGCCGTGGACGACAAGACCATCGAGTATGTGCGCGGCCGCCCGCTGGCACCAGGAGGCTCCGGCCACGCGGACCCTGGCGCAGCTGCCGTGGAGTGGGATCTCGCAGTTGCCTACTGGAAGACGCTGCATTCCGATCCGGACGCGCACTTTGACGCAACCGTTGAACTGGATGCGGCGCAGATTGTGCCGCAGGTCACCTGGGGTACGTCGCCC
>JANMKM010000582.1:0-2618 GCA_031372035.1 Rhodoferax sp.
GCAGGTCACACCGGACCCGGGCGTGATCGAGGTCAATATCCACCCCGTCAGCAACTGGGGCGAACTGGTGAAGAACACCGAGTTCCTGTACCAAGCCGCGTTCGAATCGCGCCTGTCGGCCGAAAAGTTCATGACCGATGGCCGGCATACCGGCACCGGCGGTGGCAACCACTTTGTGATGGGCGGCGCCACGCCTGCGGACAGCCCGTTTCTGCGCCGGCCCGAGCTGCTGGGCAGCCTGATCCTGTACTGGCACAACCACCCGTCCCTGAGCTACCTGTTCAGCGGCATGTTCATCGGCCCCACCAGCCAGGCGCCGCGCGTGGACGAGGCCCGCAATGACCAGCTGTACGAACTCGAGATCGCGCTGCGCGAGATCCACCGCAACCGCGAGCTGCACGGCCAGAGCATGCCGCCCTGGCTGGTGGACCGCACACTGCGCAACGTGCTGATCGACGTCACCGGCAACACCCACCGCAGCGAGTTCTGCATCGACAAGATGTACTCGCCCGACTCCGCCACCGGGCGCCTGGGCCTGCTGGAGCTGCGCGCCTTCGAGATGCCACCGCACGCCCGCATGAGCGTGGCCCAGCAGCTGTTGCTGCGCGCCCTGGTGGCGCGCTTCTGGGACCAGCCTTACCAGGCACCGGCGACGCGCTGGGGCACCGAGCTGCACGACCGCTTCCTGCTGCCCACCTTTGTGCGCATGGACTTCCTGGACGTGATGCGCGAGATGCGCCAGGCCGGCTTCGCCTTTGACGATGCCTGGTTTGCGCCGCACTTCGAGTTCCGCTTCCCGCATGTGGGTGCCATCAAATCGCACGGCATCGAGCTGACGCTGCGCAATGCGCTGGAGCCCTGGCATGTGATGGGTGAGGAAGGCAGCTCCGGCGGCACGGCACGCTATGTGGACTCTACCCTGGAGCGGATCGAAGTCCATGTCAACGGCCTGAACGAGAGCCGCTACGTCATCACCTGCAATGGCCAGGCTCTACCGCTGCAAAGCACCGGAACCGCCGGCGAGTTTGTGGCCGGCGTGCGCTACAAGGCCTGGACCCTGGAGTCCAGCCTGCATCCCACCATCGGCATCCATGCACCGCTGACCTTCGACATCGTCGACACCTGGATGAAACACTCCATTGGTGGCTGCCAGTACCATGTGTCACACCCCGGCGGCCTGAGCTACGAGACCTTGCCGGTGAATGCCAACGAAGCCGAAAGTCGGCGCCTGTCGCGTTTCACGGCCATGGGCCATACACCGGGTGTCATGCAGATTCCGCCAGCCAGCATCAACGTGCCCGGCAGCCGCGAATTTCCTTTCACCTGCGATCTGCGCCGGCCCGCGACCGGTATTTGAAGCCGTATCAAACCACTTCTTGGGGTGCAAATACGACTGCAGGCCGCATGCAGCAGGCGCGGACCGCTAACACATGTATAGCGAAGGTCAGCGCCGCAGCAACCCGCCAAGCATGCCCATCAGGTCGCCGGCATTGCCCAGGCCGGCCGCAGGTGACTCGCCATGCGGCGTGAGTTGGTCCACCAGGCCGGGCAGGATCTGTGACAGCTGGCCCGGCAAGTCGTCTGCCGACAGGCCCACTTTCCGCGCCAGCGCGGCCACGGTGTCTGTGCCCAGCACCTGCGCCATCTGCTCGCCCGAGACCGGCAGGTTCTCGCCCTTGCCGATCCAGGAACTGACCACATGGCCCAGACCGGCCTGCTCGAAGCGGCCGATCAAGCCGCCCAGGCCACCATGCTCGCCGTCGTTGCCCAGCATGCCGGTGACGGCCTGCAGCAATTGCGGGTTGTTGCCCACCATGGCGATGATGTTGCCGATGCCACCCTGGCCGGCTCCCTGCGCCTGTTGTCCACCCATCACGGCACCCAATACGGAATCGAGCAAGCCCATGTCATGTCCTTCGCAATAAATTGACCATGCGCATCGCAAGACCGGCCACTGCAGCCGGCGCATCCTGCCACAAGATTACTACGAAAGGGGCCTCAACTGCCTGACTGGTCGCGCACGAAGCGTAGAACAGCCACCGCCAGGAAACCGACCACCAGCACCCGCACGATGACGCCGATCTTGTGGTGGTTGGCCAGACTCCAGACCCAAAGCAACAGGATGGCCACGGCGGCGCCGTAGAGCAGGTTGCTGGTCAGGTGGGGCAATTGCATCCGCGGTTCAGGCGTGATGCTGTTGCAGCAGGGATAAACCGGCATGGCCCAACGCCACTGGCGTCCAGCCCAACGCTGACGCAATGGCCATGCCGCCCAGCAGGATGACGCACACCCACAGGGCCGCCAGAGCCGCGCCGCGTAATGGTGAGCCCTGCCTGCCGGCAGCCTTGATCGCCAGCGGGCGCATATCGATTTCCTTGGGGTTGCAGGACTTCATGGATCGCCGTTGCAACAGCTTCGTTCGTAATGGCACCAGTGTACGCCGCGTCCGGCGCAGGCGTCAGCCGTGGACGCTGGCCAGCAACGAGGCCAGGTCGTCGGCATGCTCTTCTTCCATCGCCAGGATCTCCTTGAGCATGCGCTGGGTGGTCGGGTCATGCTCGGCCAGGAAGCCGATCATCTCGCGGTAGCTCTCGATCGCCACGCGTTCGGCGATCAGG
>JANMKM010000640.1:0-1958 GCA_031372035.1 Rhodoferax sp.
AGCCCTGCACCTGCACGAAGCGCATGTCGTTGGTGTCGAGCGCATACGGAATCACCAGGTGCGGCACTTTCGTTCCGTCCGTCTTGGTCACGACCGTCCAGAACGGCAGCTCGTCGCCGTAATAGTCGCTGTCGTATTCAAAGCCACCGTGTTCCGCCACCAGCCGGTGCGTGTTGGGGCTGTCGCGGCCGGTGTACCAGCCCAGCGGCCACTGGCCATCCGTCATGTCGCGGATGATGTGGTTGGCCAGAGCGATATGGCGGCGCTCCGTGGCTTCGGGCAGGTTCTGGTAGTGGATCCACTTGAAGCCGTGGCTGGCGATCTCGTGGCCGGCATCCATGAACACGCGCACCAGTTCGGGGTAGCGCTGCAGCGCCATGGCAACACCGAAGACAGTCAGCGGCAACCGGCGTTGTTCGAACTCGCGCAGGATGCGCCAGATGCCGGCGCGCGACCCGTACTCGTACATCGACTCCATCGTCATGTGGCGGTTTTCGTAGGCCTGGGCTGTCACCAGTTCCGACAGGAAAGTCTCGGAGGTGGCGTCGCCGTGCAACACGTTGTTCTCGCCGCCCTCTTCGTAGTTGAGGACGAATTGCACGGCGATGCGGGCGCCGTCGGGCCAGCGGGCATGGGGTACGTCAGAGCCATGCCCGACCATGTCGCGTGGATAGGAGGTGGAAGCTTCGGTCATGGGTATGGTCAATGCAAGCGCGGGGCCAGGGCACGGGTGATGTCGGTGGTGGGCACCTGGCGTTCGAACCGCAGGCTGGCCTCCACGTGGCCAAGGTGTTCGCCCATCAGGCGCACCGCGGTCTCTTCATCGTGTGCCGCCAAGGCGCGCACGATCTGGGTGTGCTCGTCATTGGAGTGTTCGGCGGCGGTGGAGGACTGGTACATCAGGGTGATCAGGGCGCAGCGCGAGATCAGCTGCCCCAGGATCTGCGCCAGCACGCCATTTCCCATCAGCTCCGCCATGCGCACATGGAAGTCGCCCAGCAGCTCGGTGCGGCTGCTGGCGTCCCCCTGCTCCACCGCCTGCCGCTCCTGCGCCACGTGCTCCTTCAGGGCCCGGATCTTGGCCGGGGTGACCTGGCGCGCGAAGGCCCGCGTCATCTCGGCTTCCAGCATGCGTCGCACCGCAAATACTTGCCGTGCCTCGTCCACCGATGGCGCACTGACGAAGGCGCCACGCGCCGGCTCCAGCTGGATCAGCCCGTGTTGCGAGAGCTGCAGCAGGGCCTGCCGCACCAGGGTGCGCGAGACACCGAAGTGATCCGCCAATTTTTGTTCCGCCAATTTGCTGCCGGGTTGCAGCCGGTGCTCCACAATGGCCCGGGTCAGGGCCTGCACGATCATGCTGGTGGAGGAGGAGTCCATGGCCGGATGATAGCGACATGGCGCAAAACTGTATACACTTTTGCACTTTCCGGGGGATAGACCATGGGCTTGAGCACACACGTACTGGATACCATGCATGGCAGCCCGGCTGCCGGCATGGAAGTGGCGCTGTACACGCTGAGGGGCGAGAGCGCCACGCTGGTCAAGCGCTTTGCACTCGACGCCGACGGCCGCGCGCCCGATGGTCCCTTGTATGACGCGGCCAGTCTGCGGGTCGGGCAGTACCGACTGGTGTTCGATGTGGCAGGCTACTTCAAGGCCCGCGGCGTGGCCCTGCCGGAACCCAGTTTCCTGGGGCGCGTGACCCTGGACTTTGGCGTGGCCCATGCTGACCAGCACTACCACGTGCCATTGCTGGTCAGCCCCTGGAGCTATTCCACCTACCGCGGTTCATGATCCGCATGCAGCAGCCGCCGCGTGCGCTGGCACGCGCCGCTGCGGCTGCGCCCGATCGATCAGAGCTGCCCTAGCGCTGGCCTTCGGTCAGAGTGTCGAGTTGGAACTTGCCGCTCTTGTCCCAGAGCCAGGTGTCGGTGTAGGTGACCCGGCCCATGCGC
>JANMKM010000648.1:0-1776 GCA_031372035.1 Rhodoferax sp.
ATTATTGACCGGCCGTGGCCCGGCTGTCACATGCGTGGAGTTCCAGCCTGGACATCGGCACCCTGGCCCAGCCGATGATGCGCAACGTGCGCGACGCCACCGGCGAAACAGTGGCGCTGTTCGTGCCCCAGGGCACCACCCGGGTTTGCGTCGCCGAGTTGCCCAGCAGCCAGCCGCTGAGCTTCAAGCGCGGCGTCGGCTACAGCGAACGCATCGTGCTCGGTGCCAGTGGCCGTGCCATCCTGGCCCACACCCTGGAGCCGGGCGCCGACCTTGCCAGCTACGCCCAGGGGCTCAAGCTGGACCTCAGCGGCTACCCGCGCGAGCTGGCGCTGATCCGCAAGCGCGGCTATGCGGTGAGCCGCAACGAGCTGATCCAGGGTGCCGTGGCCGTGGCCGCACCCTATTTCGACGCCGCCGGACGGGTGGCAGGCTCGATCTGCCTGTTCGGCCCCGGTGCCCGGCTCGACAACGCGCGTGTGGAGGAATGCGGCGCCGTCGTGGTGCACGAAGCCCGGGCCTTGTCGCACGCGCTGGGCCAGGTGCAGCCGCCCCACACAATCTGAAGCGCTGCAAACCGCAGCCCGGGCGATGCTCAGGGCTTCCCCCTGCACCAGAAAGGGGCATAGCGCTGTCCGGGGCTGTCATACACTCGCCTGTTCCACACAATGGCACAAGGAGAGCATGGCGCAACTGCCAGCACATATCCCGACACAAGTGCCGATCAACCCACCAACGATGAAGTCCCAGCCCCTGCGGTCCGCCCGGACCGGCCTGCGCCAGCTCTTTGCGAAGGTGGGTTCACGCTTGGCAGTAGGCCTGTTCCTGCTCAATCTGGTGGTGATAGCACTGGCCACACTGGCCCTGTGGCAAAGCCGCCAGAACTACGAGGAGTCCGCTGCCACCGCCACCCGCAACCTGGCGCAGTTGCTGGACCACGACATTGCCGGCTCGGTGCGTACGATCAACCTGTCCCTGCTGGCCACCACCGGCGAGATGGAACGTCAGTTCACCGGCGGCGCGCCCAACCCGACGCTTCTGGCGGCTTTCATCGAGCAGCAGTACCTGCATCAGCCGGACCTTGACGGCCTGGGCGTGACCGACGCCAACGGACTGATCACTTACGGCACGGGGATGATGCCGGGCGTTGACGCCCAGCTGGCGGACCGTGACTACTTCCAGCAACTGCGCAGCGAAGCCGGTGCCGGCCTGGTGATCTCCAAACCGGCTACGGGCGGCACCGGGGGCAAATGGGTGCTGACCCTGGCGCGGCGCATTAACGGCCCGGACAACGCATTCGCCGGCATTGCCTACGGCACCATTCCGCTGGCGCATTTCGTCAAGACCTACCGGGCGCTGGACGCTGGCGCCAACAGTACCTTCACCCTGTTTGGCAACGACCTGCGCATCATCACGCGCCAACCCGAACCCGATGGCGCCGGCAGCAGTGTGGGCCTGAAGTTCGGCTCGGCACCGTTGCAGGAACTGGTGCGCATGGGCGCGGCGCTGGGCAGCTACCAGGTGCACTCCACCGTCGACAACATCGAGCGCGTCTACAGCTACCGCCGGATCGAGGACACCAACCTCAACATCTCCATCGGCATTGCCGCCAAGGACTACCTGGCCGAGTGGTGGCGCGAGGTGGAGCGCACCCTGGCGCTGGTGTCGCTGTTTGTCGCAGTCACCCTGATCCTGGCCTGGCTGGTGCAGCGCGGGCTGCGCAGCCAGGAGGCGGCGGTGCAGGCGCTGCGCGACAGCAACCGCACCCTGGACGCC
>JANMKM010000666.1:0-3952 GCA_031372035.1 Rhodoferax sp.
GCTGAGCGCGGTAGCGAGCCGCACGCCATGAAAAACTGTAACGCCTTCCTGCTTTGGATTTTTCTGCTCTCCGGCTTCTGCGGCCTGATCTATGAGTCGATCTGGGCGCACTACCTGAAGCTGATCCTGGGCCATGCCGCCTATGCCCAGGCCGTGGTGCTGGTGGTGTTTGTCGGCGGCATGGCGCTCGGTGCCTGGCTGGCGGGGCGGTTCTCCGAGCGCATCCGCCAACCCCTGCTGCTCTACGCCGCAGCCGAAGCGCTGGTGGCGTTGATGGCTTTCGGTTTTCATGCGGTCTTTGTCGAAGCGTCGGCCTGGGCGCTGGACTGGCTGCTGCCCACCACCTGCAGCGGCACTGGCAACTGCTGGGCCGGCTGGCTGCTGGCCGCCGCCCTGATCCTGCCCGGCGCAGTATTGCTGGGCAGCACCTACCCGCTGATGAGCGCGGCCGTGCTGCGCCGTGGCGGCGCGCCCGGGCACACGCTGGCCCTGCTGTACTTCAGCAACAGCCTGGGTGCGGCCGTGGGGGTGCTGGTCTGCGGCTACTGGATGGTGCCGGAGCTGGGCCTGCCCGGCACACTGCTGCTCTCGGGCGCGCTCAACGCGCTGGTGGCGCTGGCGGCCTGGGTCTGCAACAGCTGGCCGGAGCGCGCGGCAGCTGCGCAGCGGCCGCAGGTGGCCACGGCAGGCGCAGGTGGCAGCGCCTGGCTGTTGTGGGTAGCAGCCCTGACCGGGGCTTCGTCTTTCATCTACGAAGTGGTCTGGATCCGCATGCTGGCCCAGGTTCTGGGTGCCGCCACCCACGCTTTCGAGCTGATGCTGGCCAGCTTCATCCTCGGCCTGGCGCTGGGCGGCTGGTGGATCCGCAAGCGCATCGACGGCCTGCAGCAGCCCGAGCGCCTGCTGGCGCGGGTGCAGATCGCCATGGGGCTGGCAGCGGTGGCCACGCTGCCGCTGTACCTGTGGTGCTTCGACGCCATGGCCTACACCCTGTACGCACTGTCCCGCAGTGCCGGCGCTTACCTGCTGTACAGCCTGGCCAGTGCCGCCATGGCCATGGCTGTGATGCTGCCGGCCAGCATCTGCGCCGGCATGACGCTGCCGCTGATCACGGCCGTGCTGCTGCGCCGCGGCGGCGGCGAACGCCAGATCGGCCACGTGTACAGCGCCAACACCCTGGGCGCCATCGTAGGCGTGCTGCTGGCAGTGCACCTGCTGCTGCCGGCCGTGGGGCTGAAGTGGTCGCTGGCCAGTGGCGCACTGATCGACCTGCTGCTGGGTGCGCTGATCCTGTGGCGGGCTGCGCGTGCGGCGTGGCAGCCGCGGGCCTGGGTGCCACTGCTGGGTGCGGCGGCGGTCTGCCTGCTGGCGCTGGCGCTGACGGCGGCCACCACGTTCCAGCCCGAGCGCATCGCCTCGGGCGTGTTTCGCAGCGGCACGCCGCATCTGCGCGTCGACAACAGGGTGCTGTACCAGCGTGACGGCCGCACCGCCAGCATCACAGTGGTGCAGGCGTCCAATGGCACCCGCAGCTTGCGCACCAACGGCAAGTCCGACGGCGCCACTGATCCGCAGTCACGCGTGGCTACCGAGGACGACCGCACCGTGCTGTTGTTGGGCGCCCTGGGTCCGGCGCACCACCCGCGGGCCCGGCATGCCGCCGTGGTCGGCCTGGGCACGGGCCTGACCAGCAGCGTGCTGCTCAAGGTCGGCGCCCTGGAGAGCGTGGAGACGATCGAGATCGAGCCGATGATGCTGGAAGCGGCGCAGTACTTCCGGCCGCGCAATGCCGCAGTGTTTGACGACCCGCGCAGCCGGATCGTGATCGACGACGCCCGGGCCCACTTCGCGCGTTCGGCCAAGCGTTATGACCTGATCGTCTCGGAGCCGTCCAACCCCTGGGTCAGTGGCGTGGCCAGCCTGTTCGGCACCGAGTTCTACGAGCGCGCCGCCGACAAGCTGACACCCGATGGCGTGTTCGTTCAGTGGCTGCAGCTGTACGAGGCCAGCCCGCAGATGGTGGCCTCGATCATCCGCGCCTTTGCCGGCGTGTTCCCGGAGTTCCGGGTCTACGGCAGCAACCCCGAAGACGTGGTACTGGTGGGCCGGCGTGGCGGAACGCCGCTGCAACTCTCGCCCCGGGCCTTCGAGCTGCCGGGGCTGCGCGAACAGCTGGCGCCGATCGGCATCGACAGCGCGGCGCTGCTGGCAGCACACGATCTGGGCCGCGGCAGCTTCGTGCGCATGGTGGTGGATGCCTGGGGCGCGCCACCCAATTCCGACTACTTCCCCTACGTGGACAACCGCGCCGCCCGGGACCGCTTCACCGGCGTCAGTGCGACGGCGCTGCAGGAACAGGGCGCCTCAGCGGTGCCGCTGCTCGAGTTTGGTCCTGGCGCTCCCTGGTATGCCGGACAGGTAACGCACGCCGACGACGCCATGCCGCGGCGCGTGCGGGACCTGGCCAGCGGCTGGCACGGCGCGCGCTACCTGCGCGGCCAGCCGCTGGAGCCAGCCGAGCGCAAGCTCATCGGTGGCTACCTGAAAGAATATGAGCTCACGCGCAACTGGCTCTGGGCCTGCGTGCCGCTGACACGCGACGACCTCTGGGACGCAGCACTGGTGGTGGCCGGGGAAGTGAACCCGGCTCTCAATGCCGCCCAGGCCAATGCCCTTTGGCGCGAGGTGCTGGCCGGGCCCTGTCGCAAGCACCTGCGGCCGCAACAGCGGATCTGGCTGGAACTGTTTGCCGCGGTGGGCGCGCGCGACGCGCGGCTGAGTGTGGCCGCCGCCGACCAGCTGCTGGAGCAGGCCGCTGCGCTGAGCCCGCTGCAACACGACTACGTACTGCTGGCCGCCACCACGGCCCGCATCGCGCTGGGCCAGCGCGAACAGGCCCGGCTGCTGTTTGACCGTGAACGGGTGCGCCTCGGACCCGAGCGCGAACAACAGCCACGCTTTCGCTACCTGGCGCTGGCCCTGCGGGCCCCGCCCCGGCCGCCCGACCAGTCACAACCGGCGCCGGCGCCGACTTCCACATCCGAAAACAAAAGGTAAGTCAGGCTGCGAGGCTCTTGGAGCAATAGCGGAGCGCTACTGAAATGGTAGCTCCTCAAGTGCCACCCGAGCTACTTGAAGGTCTCGACCAGCACCTCGCGCAGCCGCGCATAGGCCTGTTCCCGGGCCGCGTGGTTCGGGCCTGCATGCACCCCGGCGCCGGGGTGTACGCCATTGGGCACATCGCGGCGCAGCCGCACCTCACCCAGCGGATCGTCAAAGCCGTGGTAGCTGTCGGGGTAGACATGCAACTCCATCTCCACCCGCTTGGCCAGGGCCTCACAGGGCGCGGCCGGGGTCCAGTCGTCCTTCTCGCCAATCAGCAGCAGCAGCCGGGTATTGGGTTTGTAGCCCCCCTTGAGGGAAGCGCTGCAACCGGGGTAGAAGGCCACGGCCAGGTTGTACTTGCGCTGCTGGCTCGCCACCTCGGACTGGCCGGCGTCGGTGCTGGCCAGCACGCCGCTGGCGCCGTGCGACCAGCCCAGCAGCGCCACCTTGTCCGGCTTGCTCCAGCTCTGCGCCGCCACCCAGGTCAGGGCGGCCAATGCGTCGCGGCGGCGTTCGCGCTCCGTGATCTTGCGCTCGGCCAGGCGCTGGGTGCAGATCTGCTCGACCCCGCGCGAGGTCAGGCTGTCGGGCATCAGCACCGCATAGCCCTGCTGCACCAGCATGTCGGCCATGGCCTGGTGCCTGGCATTGATCTGGCCGCGTCTGCCGCCCACGGTGGCATACAAGCCGCCGCAGCCGTGCAGCGCCACCACGGTAGCGGTCGGTGCCGCCTGGGCTGGGAGGAACAGCCAGCCAATCAGCTCGGTCCCGTCCAGGCTGGTGAGCCGCACCTGCTGGGGGTCGGCAGCCCGCGCCGCTGCGGCCGCGCCCAGGGCGCACAGTCTTG
>JANMKM010000716.1:0-15564 GCA_031372035.1 Rhodoferax sp.
GGTGTGACTTGCAGCCAGCCTTGGGCATTGCGGTGCAGCCGTTCGAAACCACAATCGGGCCAGATGGTGTTCATGCTGTGTGCCGTGAATGGCGCGCCATGGTCTCACAGGTCATACACGGCAGCGTCGGCCGTGCGTCGCCAAATTGCCACAAGGGGCGCGAAAGCGTTGTGATAAACCGCATCCGCCGCCTAAAATCGCTCCCCCTGCGCGCAACCCTGCGCGCGTCCACCCTTGCAGGAAAAGCGATGACGTCCGACACCACGAGTGCCGTTCGCCGATCGTGGCTGAAGTGGCCGGCTTCCTGGCCGGCCCTGTCCCCTACGGACCTGTTGCGCGACCCGACCTACCGCAGGTTGTGGCTGTCCATCCTGATCAGCTCGTTTGGCGGCCAAGTCACCATGCTGGCTCTGCCGCTCACGGCGGCTGTGCTGCTGCATGCCACGCCCTCGCAGATGGGCATCCTCACGGCCACCGAGATCGCACCCTTCGTGCTGCTGTCGCTGCCCAGTGGGGTCTGGCTGGACCGGGTACGCAAGCTGCCGGTCTATGTGCTGGGCGAAGGCCTGCTGGCGCTGATGCTGGCCAGCGTGCCTCTGGTCTGGTGGCTGGGCGCCCTGAGTATGGGCTACATGTATGCCGTGGCTTTTGCCCTGGGTTGTGTGTTTGTCACGGCCGGCACCGCAGCGCAGATCGTGCTGACCCAGGTGGTGCCGCGTGATCGCCTGGTGGAAGCGCACGCCAAGAACGCGCTGGCCAGCTCCGGTGCCGAGGTCGCCGGCCCGGGTGTGGCTGGGGCTCTCATCAAGGTGGTGGGCGCGCCGCTGGCGCTGCTGGCCGACGCTGTGCTGTTGCTGATCAGCGTGTTGATTCTGCGCGGCATCCGCGTCAATGAAGTGCGTCCGGTCCGGCAAGCCCCGCACTTCTGGCGCGACCTCAAGGAAGGTTTGCACTTCGTTGCCGGCAACCGCCTGCTGGTCTCGTTAGCGCTGACGGTGGGCGGCTGGCAGCTGTGCCACAACGCTGCCATGGTGGTGCAGATCCTGTTCGCCACGCGCGAGCTGGGCCTGAACGAAAACCAGGTAGGACTCTGCTATGTCGGTCTGGGCCTGGGCACGGTGCTGGCCAGTACCCTGGGGCACCGGATCTCCAGCCGCATCGGGCCTGGCCCCTGCCTGGTGCTGGGTATTGGTGTCTGTGGCGCCGGCTGGCTGCAACTGGCACTGATGCCAGCCAACATCTGGGGCGTGCTGTCGTTCGTGTCGATGCTGGTGTGTTTCGGTATCGGCGCGGTACTGATCTTCATCAACTTCCTGGCATTGCGCCAGGCTGTGACGCCAGAGCCGCTGCTGGGCCGAATGACCAGCACCATGCGCTGGCTGATCCTGATCCCGGCTGCACCCGGCGCCTTGCTGGGGGGCTACCTGGGCGAACACCTGAGCCTGCGCCACGCGCTGGGCTTTGGCGGTGTCTGCGCGCTGCTGCTGGCGCTGGCGGCATGGCGGCACCCGGTGATACGCAATGTGCTCAGCTTGCCCAAGCTGGCGCCAGCCGCTGCATAGGTTTCAGGGCCGAAGACCGGACAGACACCGATCACCAGCCCGGCAAGGCTTCGATTTCGGTGCGCCAGACGGTGGACAGCTTGGCGTAGCCCTGCCGCGTGGGATGGATTTCATTGGCGAAGTCATTCGACGCACCCTGGGTAGCGGGCAACGCCGGCACCAGGCCCGCGCTCTGGGTGTCCACCAGATGCAGGTTGCAGTCCGGATCTGCGCCCCGCCGCGCAGCCAGCAGATCCCGCAGCAACTGGTCGCAGCGCTGCATCAACACATCGCTCAGGGCCAGCCAGTCCTGCTCCGGAATCCCGAAGTCGGTGAAGGCGCTGGACAACCACGGGCCAAAGCCGGGGCCGGCCGGGGCGTCACGGGGTTGCATCCGCGCATAGTTGTGGAACAGCATCGGCGTGCCTCGGTTGACGGCATGGGAGTCGCGCGCGTCCACCAGTGCGTTGAAGACAAAGCTGATGTGGCCGGCCAGGGTGACCCAGCCAGTCGGGCTGACGTAGTCGGCTGCGGCGCTTGCAGGGCCGCCCAGCTCAGCGGGCGTGCGCAGCAGGCGCAACGCCGGTGGGCTGGTCGGTGGTGCCTGGGCCGCGTCAATCACGTCATTGCCCACACCCGAGATCAGGATCGCGTCCCAGCGCTCGGCCAGGTTGCCGCACAGCGCGCGCAGGAACATGGTTTCGGTACTGGTATCGGCCATGTGGGTCAGCACTTTGCCGGGCCGGGCGCAATTGACCATCACCGTCGATTTCCGCAGGCTGAGCTCGGCGAGCACGCTCGACGTCAGTGTGGGCGGAATGGCACCGATCGAGAACCAGGAATCGCCCTGGGCCAGGCATTTACGCTCGTACAGGTCAAACGGGAAGGGGCCGGCATCGCCCGCCGCGTTCATCATGAACGGGCTGATGATGTCAACCGGATGCAATGCTGGCATGGCGTTCCCCGTTGTGGCGTTCAGCGCTTTTTCAGGTAGCGCTGCTCCAGGTGGGCGCGCAAGTGCGCCGGATTCAAGGTTTCACCGGTGGCGCGACGCACCAGTTCGTCGGTATCCCACAGGCTGGCCTGGCTCCAGATGTTGTCCGAGAGCCAGCCGAACACCGGTGCCAGGTCACCCTGGCGGATGCGCTGGTCCAGGTCTGGCCGCTGCCTGCGGATGGTGGCGAAGTACTGGGCGGCGTACATCGCGCCCAGGGTGTAGCTGGGGAAATAGCCGAACATGCCGTCGGTCCAGTGGATGTCCTGCATGCAGCCGTCACGGTAGTTGCCTCGGGTGTCCAGACCCAGGTAGCCTTGCATCTTCTCGTCCCACAGGGCCGGTATGTCCTCGGCCTCGATCTCGCCGTCGATCAGCGCGCGCTCGATCTCGAAGCGCAGGATCACATGGGCCGGGTAACACAGCTCGTCGGCCTCGACCCGGATGTAGCCGGGCCGCACCCGGGTGTAGAGCAGTGCCAGGTTGTTGGCTTGCAGGGCTTCCTGGGCACCGAAATGGCGCTTCAGCAGCGGTGCAATCAGACGCAGGAAGGCCGGGCTGCGCCCCAACTGCATCTCGAACGACAGGCTCTGGCTCTCGTGGATGCCCATCGAGCGGGCGTTGCCTACCGGCAGGTGCACCAGATCACGTGGCAACCCTTGCTCGTAGCGGGCGTGGCCGGTCTCGTGGATCACGCCCATCAGGCTCTGGATGAAATCGCCCTCGCGGTAGCGGGTGGTGATGCGCACGTCTTCCGCCACGCCGCCGCAAAAGGGATGGGTGGACACGTCCAGCCGGCCGCCCTCGAAGTCAAAACCGAGGACCCGCATCACATCCAGCCCGAGCGCACGCTGCTGCTCTACCGGGAACCTGCCCTGTGGCTTGAGCACCACCTGGTCGGCCTGGGCTTGCATGGCACCCTGGATCAGGCCTGGCAGCCAGGTCTTGACAGCGCCGAAGATGCGTTCGATATCCAGGCTGCGCATTCCGGGCTCGAACCGGTCCATCAGAGCGTCATAGGGCGAGCAGCCGCGGGCGTCGCCCAGCAGCCGTGCCTCGCGCCGCGATAGCCGCACCACTTCCTGCAGGTTTTGCAGAAAACCTGGCCAGTCATTGGCCGGCCGTTGGCTGCGCCAGGCATGCTCGCAACGCGACCCGGCCAGGCTCTTGGCTTCCACCAGTTCGGTCGGCAGCAGATTGGCGAGGGACCATTCGCGCTGCATCTCGCGTACCGAAGCGGCCTGGGCCGCGTCCTGGGCCTGGGTGCCAGCCGTGTCGATCAGTGCCTGCAAGGCACTGTCGGTCAAGGTCTGGTGCATCAGCACCTGCAACTCCGCCATGGCGGCACCGCGGGCGCCATTGCCCTTGGGCGGCATCATCGCCGCCTGGTCCCAACCCGCCATCGCGCCCAGATGGCGCAGGCGGTAGAGGCGGGTGAAGGTGCGTGTGAGTTCGGTATATGCAGTTGTGCTCATGCGCTTGGGTCAGAAGAAAAAAAAGGGCGCCGCCGGGTGCGGGTTCAATCGCTGCCGGGGCGCCAGACGGCGGCCAGCGACTTGCATTTCTGCCAAACAGTGAGGCGCTCGTCGGAGAGCAGGTCCAGAAAATCAGACAGGCGCTTGGACTTGGCAATGGTGTAGATCGTCAGCGCGGTGGTCAACACGAACACGATGGCGAAGATGGCCAGGCGCCGACCCATCGGCGCTTCGGCTTCTGCCAGCAGGTTCATGCCGAGGAAGCCCGTGGTGACAGTGCCGATCAGGCCCAGGATCGTGACCACGGTCAACCGCACCACGGTGTTGGCCTGGCGGCGCAGGCTGTCGGCATCGAGGTAGTCGTTCATGTCGGCGATGCGTTCCTTGACCTCGGCGTACAGCGGGTCCAGCCCCAGATGTGTTGCGCACATGTGGAACAGGGCGCGCACCTGGGCCTGTTCCGAAACTTCGTGGAACCAGTAGCGGTGGGTGAAGCGCAGAAAGCCGCCGAAGCTCAGGCGAATTTCGCGTTTGAAGCGGCGCACGCTGTTGGCGTCTTCCACGTTCAAGCCCTTGAGTGCCTCCACCAGCCGGTCGGAGAACATCAGCAGCGCCGCTTTCTGGAAATGTGCAATCAGGAACAGCAGGAAATGCTGGTGCCGGAACTGCGCCAGTACGCCACGGTCGCGGCAGCCGTAAAACTCGGACGCCGCGTCGCCCACCACCACCAGCGAATGGCCACTGCACAGATAGCGGGTGTTGGGTGCGGCGCCGCTGTCGCTCCAGAAGCGGTCGTAGCAAAAGCGTTGTTCAAAGTCTGACAGGTGCTGCTCGGCATAGGGCAAGGTCGCCCCGATCTTGTGGTCGTCCGGTGCAGTACCCGTGACCAGGCCCAGGCGGACAAAGTCAATGCGGGTCAGGGCGCGTGGATCGTCCAGCGCCAGGTAGCCCATCAGCGGCATGCGGTAGTACTCGATCTGGCGAAAGCGCAGGGTGCCCGGCGCGTCCGAGTGATCTGCCACCAAGGGTTGCAGTATGAAGGCCCAGTGGGCTGCAATGCGGGGCGCCCGATGCTCGGCGACGTGTGCCAGGAACAGATCCCGGTGCTGGGCGTCCGAGCGCTCCAGCACATCGCCTTGCGGGCCTAGCCATTCCACGCTCGAAAGGCAGTGCAGGGCCTGGCCCGAAGCGTCCCAGCCGGCTGGGTAGCCACGGCCGAATCGGTACAGCAGCTCCTGGGCCTGGGCCAGCGAGAGATTGCTGGCGCTGACTTCCAGGTTCAGCAGCACCAGGTCGACATCGAGAAAGAAATACAGATCGACATGCACGATGTCGAGCGTGATCGGCTCCCGGCCCAGGCTGGTGACGACCCGAACGGCGGCGATGTCGTTGCGCCGGAACACCCGCATCGGCGACTCCGAGTCGGCATTGCGGCTGCTGCGCCGCGGCCGACCCTCGCCGTAGAGAAAGCGCTGCACATAGGGCAGGAAGGTTACGAACTCGTTGTAGTGGCGCTCGTGGAACTGATCGGGTGCGCCCGTGTATTCGTCCACCACTTCGCGCCAGGGAGAGGTATCGCCCATGTCGCGCAGAACCTGCCATGGGCGGGCGTTGTCCGGTCCCCTCACCGGCATCAGCCGCAACGGCCACAACAGTACCTGGCGGAAATGCCGGACCTGCGCTTGCACTGGCGGGACCCTCAGGGCTTGCGGCCCACGGCGGTCAGCAGTTCCGCCATGGGGACCATGCGACCGTGCAACGGCAGGATGCGTTCGACCTGCCGGTTCAGACGCTCGATGTTCTGCAGCAGGTTGAGGTTGTTGGCGTTGACTACAGCTGGTGTTGGCGCGTTGGGCGGGCCTGGGGTGTAGGCATCGGCTTCGATCAGCAGCTTGTCCGCTGGCAGATAGACCATCATGAAGCCCCTGGAATGGATGCTGCCCTCGATGTAGTGCAGCTCCACCTGGCGCCGGCTGTCTGCGAATACACGTTTGCCAGCGACCCCGCTGAGCACCGGCTTGCGGCCTGACTGCTGTAGCGCATCGGCGCTGATCCGATTCGGGTTGGACAGGGTCCGTTCGTAATAGGGCAACGCCAGGTCGCTGACGACCAGGGTGGCACCCTGGGCCGCGGCCGCACGCAGGCCACCAGCGTGGTCAAAATGGTGGTGCGAGTTGACCACGTACCGAACCGGTTTGCCCACAACGAGCTTGCTGGCCTGCTCCCATACCGCCAGCGCGCGACCGTCATACAGGGGGCTTTCGACCAGGATCAGGTGATCCGCCATCTCGATGGCCACGCTGTTGTGCGAGCCACCTGCCAGGAACCAGACACCGGGGGCGGCCGGCTCCACGGTCACGCGCTCGCCGGCTGTGCGCACCAGTTCCGGCAGGTCGATCGTCACTGGCGGGTTGACCAGCACCTCGCTGACCTGCAGGTCCAATACCGGGAAGCCGCCCTGACTCTGGCGAATCCGCATCGGAAACTTGACGCCGCCGAAGTCCTTGTAACTGGAGTACCAGGTCTGTACCGCAGTGTCACCACTGACCGGATTCGGCACCACCGAATCCACCTGTTCGACCAGGCCCTCGGCATTGATCAGGGCCGTAGCGGCGTAGCGTCCGGGCTCGGTGAAGGCGATGGCCGTCAGGCTGCGTCCCTCCACCATGCGCGTGCTGGCTGTGGCCTGGTTGCGCTGCGCCGCCTTGATGACACCGTGCGGCGTGGTCCACAGATCGTGGACACGGCCCTGCAGCGCTACCGGTGCCGCGCTGGGTGCCGGACCGGCCAGGTTCCAGGCAAATCCCTCGCGCACCAGCGCAGTGGTGCGCTGTTCACCAGTGCCCAGCAGCGGCAGCGGGCCGCCGCCCATGGCTTCCGCGCGCGTGCGGGTAGCGTCTTCGCGCATGGCACTGTTGTCGTAGTCGATGACGCGGACAAAGCTGGGGACGTTGATTCCAGGCCAGGCCGCGCCTGGCAGGTAGGCCTGACCAAAGGTTGCCCCACTGCCACTGGCCGCGTAGCGCAGGCTCTTGAGCTGGGTCGCACCCATGGCCCGGTCGGCCTGTTGCAGGCTGCTGGCCACATCGTTGCTGCCCATGGTGCTGCAGCCGGCCAGTACCAGCCAGACGGTCGCTGCCAGCAGCCGGCCGAGGCCTTGATTGAAACGCATGTCTGTCTCCTGTTGTCGTTGATGTCTCGCCGATGCTAGCGCCTGCGCGACGCAGCGGCCAGCGATTTCCGGATATTCTGCCGGCATCCCAACGGAGGCCATCCATGAACGATCTTTTCTCCCTCGCGGGCCGCGTGGCCCTGATCACCGGCGGTTCCCGCGGCATCGGCCGGATGATTGCGGCGGGCTATCTGGCGCAGGGGGCCAGGGTCTATATCTCGGCGCGCAAGGCTGCTGCCTGTGACCAGACCGCGGCCGAACTCTCCAGCCTGGGGCACTGTGTGTCGTTGCCGGCCGACGTATCCACCGCCGAGGGTGTGAAGGCCCTGGTCGAGGCATTTGCCCGGCATGAGGCCCAGCTTGACATTCTTGTCAACAACGCCGGCGCAGCTTGGGGCGCACCTTTTGACGCTTTTCCCGAGAGTGGCTGGGACAAGGTGGTGGACCTGAACCTGAAGACGCCATTCTTCCTGACCCAGGCACTGGCTGCGCCGCTGCGCCTGGCGGCCAAGGTCCGGCCGGCCAAGGTGATCAATATCGCATCGATCGATGGCGTCTCGGTCAATCCGCAGGAGACCTATTCTTATGCCGCGAGCAAGGCCGGGCTGATCCATCTGACGCGGCGCATGGCGTTGCGCCTGATCCAGGACAACATCGTGGTCAGCGCGATTGCGCCTGGCGCCTTTGCGTCGGACATGAACCGCGACGCCCGCGACCACGGTGATGCCGTTGCTGCGCGCATTCCAGCCCGGCGTGTGGGTGTGGATGACGACATGGCCGGTGCGGCAATCTACCTGGCTTCCCGTGCCGGTGACTATGTAGTCGGTTCAACCCTGGTGGTGGATGGTGGCGTGACCCACGCCCGCGGCTAGGGGCACATTCAGCGCTTGCGGCGCGCCCTGTGCTGTGGTCGAATCGGTGCTGTAGTGTGTTCGCCGTTTTTTTTCAGGGATGTCAAAAATGATCACCAAGCGTCTGCGTGAATGGGTGTTGCCCTTGGCCTTGTGCCTGCCCTTGGGTTCCATGGCTGGTCCCTATTCCAGCATGTTCGTGTTTGGCGACAGCTTGTCTGACACCGGCAACCTGATTGCCTCGGGCGCTGTTCGACCGTTTCCCTTTGTAGGGCCTTACGACGGTGGTCGCTTCTCCAACGGCCCGCTGTGGGTGGAGACGCTGGCCACCGGCCTGGGATTGCCCGGTCAGTCCGACATGTTGCTGGCAGGAGGCAACAACTATGCCTTTGCAGGCGCCGAGACCGGCTTCTGGCCGGCACCCAGTCAGGAGCAGATTCCCGGCGTACTTCTGCAGACCATCGGGATCTGGGGCTCAACGCATGCGGCTGCCGATCCCGGCGCCCTGTATGTGGTTGCAGCCGGCGCGAATGACCTGCGTGGTGTGCTGCCGCTGTACAGCGGCAATTCAGCGGCTGACCAGGCCGGCCGTCAGGCCGCGGCCGAGAACGCCATCAACAATCTGGGAACTGCCATTGGTTTCCTGGCCAGCAAGGGTGCCAGGAATTTTCTGCTTGCGACGCTGCCCAATCTGGGCTACACGCCGGAGGCCAATCTGGCGGGCGCGGCTGCCGCGGCGACCGATGCCGGCAACCGCTTCAATGCCATGGTCCCTGCGCTGTTGGCGCTGGGCAGCGGCATGGGGCTGAACATGACACTGGTCGACATGGCAGCGGTCGGTGAAGCGGTGCACAACGACCCGGCTTCATTCGGAATCACGAATACAACCGCACCGTGCGTCGGTTTTGCTTTCTCGCTGGGCGACAGTTGTGACGTGTCGGCCTTTTCCGACGTATTGCATCCATCGGCCAAGCTGCACGCGCTGTTCGGACAGGCTGCGCTGGACGTCCTGGACATCCCCGAGCCGGATGCGCTGATGCTGGTGGCCCTGGCCCTGCTGGCGCTCGGTTTCATCGGCCGGCGCGCTCAGGCCGATGTAGCGGTCAACAGCTGACACCCTGCCGGTTACAGGCCGGCAATGGGCTCTCAGGACTTGTACTTGACCGAACAGCCATAGGGCCGCGTGACCGGGGCGCTGATTGGCTTGCCGGCCAGTGCCTCCTGCAGACCCTGGCGCACGTAGTTGGTGGCCCTGGCAATGTCTTCGGTCCGACCCGAAGGGATGCTGTCAATGCCGCCGGCATATACCAGGGTGCCTTCCGGATTGACGATGTACATGTGGGGCGTGGTACGGGCGCCGTACGCCTTGCCGGCGCTGCCTTCCTCGTCCATCAGCGTGGCTGTCGGACTGGCCTTTTGTTCGGTCATCCAGCGTGCCAGCTGTGGTGGCGAGAGGTAGTCGCCACTGCTGGTTTCTGTGGAATTGATCGCCAGCCAGACAACGCCCTTGCCCACCGCTTCCTTCTGCAAGGTCTGCATGTTGGCGGAGTTGTAGTGCTTGCGCACAAAGGGGCAACCCGGGTTGTTCCACTCCAGCACCACGAACTTTCCTTTGAAGTCGCTTAATCCCACGTTCTTGCCATTGGTGTCGGTCAGGCGGAACGCCGGGGCCGGCTGGCCCACGGCTACGCCCTGGGACGCCAGGGCGCTGGTGCCTGCCAGCAGGCTTGCGACCAGTACCTGGCCGAGGATGCTACGACGCAACATATGCAGTCTCCTTGTGTGTCAACAGGCTGTGCGGTGCCCAGAGCCAGCAGCGCACATTACAGGCGGGACAGGGCCGTGCGCACTTCGTCCACCGTCAGGATCTCCGACAGCAGCACCGGCGCGCGGCCACTCTGGTACATCACATACAGAGGCACACCACTGCGGCCCAGTTGGCTCAAGGCAGCGGTAATGGCGGGGTCGCGCCGGGTCCAGTCGGCCCGCAGCTGTACCACCCGCTTGCTGTCCAGGTCCGCAAGCACGCCTGCGTCGGCCAAGGTTGTCTTCTTGTTGTACTGGCAGGTCACGCACCAGGCTGCGGTGAAGTCCACAAACACCGGGCGGCCGCTGGCCAGAACTTGCTCCACACGACCTGGTTCCCAGGCCTGCCAGCGCTCACCGGCGTCGGCAGCGACGTTGCCGCCCGCCGGCGTCTGGCGCACGATGGTGCCACCCAGCGTACCCAGCAGGACCGCCAGCGCCGTCACCGACACCGCGGCCAGAAAGACGCGGCTGCGGCCATGCTGTGTCATGGCCCAGATCACCATTGCCACCAGCAGCAGCAGCGCCAGCAGGGCACCCGCACCATCGATGCCGGTTTGCTGTCCCAGCACCCAGACCAGCCAGACCACAGTGGCGAACATGGGAAAGGCCATGACCCGGCGCATGGTGTCCATCCAGGCGCCGGGTCGCGGCAGCGCCCTTGCCACGGCCGGCACCATGCTGGCCAGCAGAAACGGCAGCGCCATGCCCAGGCCGATGGCGCCAAAGATCAGCAACGCCTGCAGCGCCGGCAAGCCCAATGCCAGGCCGAGCGAGGCACCCATGAAGGGTGCGGTGCAGGGTGAGGCGACGGCAACTGCCAGTACGCCGGAGAGCAAGGCATTTAAGCCCGGGTGCCGGGCCTGCATGGTGCACACCCGCGAAGGCAGGAACTGGCCAAATTCGAACAGGCCCGAGAGATTCAAGCCGAGAACCGTGAACAGCACCGCCAGAGCTGCCACCACCATGGGCGACTGCAGCTGAAACCCCCAGCCCAGCTGTTCGCCAGCTGCGCGCAGGCCCAGCATCAGGCCACCCAGCGCCAGGAACGACAGCAGCACGCCCAGCGTGTAGAAGACGCCGCTCAGGCGCTGGTTGCGCTGGTCATCAGCGTGCCGGGCAAATTCGATGAGTTTGATCGACAGCACCGGAAAGACGCAGGGCATCAGGTTCAGGATCATGCCGCCCAGCAATGCACCGAGCAACGCCGCCAGCAGACCGATCGGGGCGCTGGGGCGCAGGCTGTTGTTCTGCAGCGCGGCCTGAGCAGCAGCAGGTGTTGCGGCTGTGGCTGCATCAGGCCACTTGCCCAGCACCTTGATCTCGGCGCGGTAGCCCTGGCGCTGTCCGGCCTCTTCCAGTGCGAGCACCACCGGCATCATGGCCGGACTGTTGGCGCGCTGAGGTGACAGCGGCACGCTGGCTTGCCAGATGTCGCCGTCCCATGACTGGCTCCAGGAGCGGCCGGCCGCTCCTGCCACCGCGCCACTTGCGAGAACGGCACCGGTCTCGATCACTTCCGCCGTCTCCGGGAAGAACTCCAAGGTCTTGCCACGCAATTGCGCCGGCAAACCGGCCACGCGTAGCCGGATCGACTGGCCCTGGATGTCAATGCTGCTGGTGTTCGGTCCGTCCTTCAGCCCGGCCACCAGCGCCTGGGGCTGGGCCTTGAAAGCCGCGTCAAAAGCCGCAGTGCTGAGCGCGGTCGAACCCCGGGTCGGGACGGTCAGCGCAAATTCGCCTTCTTCCGGAATGCACTCCTTGCGGCAGACCAGCCAATTGGCTTTCAGGCCGATGTCCAGGCCGCTGGCAAGCAGCGAGGGCTTGAATTCAGGTCCGATGGTCAGGGGTACCGGCAGCAGCACCGTGTCTTCGTAACCATAGTTGGCCAGAGTACCGATCGGGATCTTGCGTGGCAGCGGCCAGGCAATCGGACCAGCGCTCACGCCTGGGGGCAGGCTCCACTGCAGTACCGTGGGAAGGCCCGAATCGCCCGAATTCTTCCAGTAGGTGTGCCACTGCGGCTTGTGGGTGAGCTGCAGGCCCACCCAGACCGTGCGCCCGGGTTGGACGCCATCCGGTGCGTGCGCCAGCAACTCTGCGCGCACCTGCTCCGTCGTGACCACGGATTTCGGGCTGCTTTGGGCTGCTATGCCCATGGATATTGCACAGGCAACTAGAAAAACGGTAGCAGCGCGGAAGCGGAACATGGACATCAGGACAGGCATTGCGGTATGGGAGCGGCGCCAGGGGGAATTGGTTCCAGGCCGGCCAGAGCGCAATTATCGCGGGCCAGGACGTTTTCGGCGCGGCTACGGAGCAAAGCCCAGTACCACCCTGCGGGTGGTGGCGCTCTTTTTGGTGTGGCCATCACATCTGCTGCGCAGATATGAGTCCACCTCCAACGAGCTGAAGCGCTACGCGCTTACTGGGCAAAGCCCAGTACCACCCTGCGGGTGGTGGCGCTCTTTTTCTCAATCTTGGTGACAATGACGGCGCCGATTTCGGCGGTGTTGGCGACGTGGGTGCCGCCACAGGGCTGCAGGTCAATCAGGGTGTGGTTGCCGATGCGCACCGTGCGCACATGGCCCAGCCCGCGCGGCGGCTGCACGCTCATGCTCTTGACCAGGCCCGGGTTGGCGTCCAGCTCGGCGTCGCTGATTTCGCCCAACTGCACCGGATGCGCCGCGGCCACCAGCGCGGCGATGCCGGCGCTCAAGCCGTCCTTGTCCAGCGCTTCGGTCATGTTGAAGTCCAGCCGCGCGTAGTCGGCAGTGATGGAGCAACCATTGACCATCTGCGGCACCAGATGGCACAGCAGGTGGGTGGTGGTGTGAAAGCGCATCAAACGATGGCGCCGCGTCCAGTCGATCCGCGCCAGCACGGTTTCGCCTAACTGCAGCCCCGCCGGTCCGCCATCAAGCAGTGTCGCAAGCTGGTCCGCAGGCGGCAGATGGTTGATGTCGGCGCTGTAGCTGCCGTCGTCGTTCTTGCCTTTGCGCGTATCGGCAATGGCGATTTCGCTGCCGTCAGCGCGCACCAGCACACCGCTGTCGCCAGCTTGGCCGCCACCGAGCGGATAAAACACGGTCCGGTCCAGCACGATGCCTTGCGGCCCAATGGCTGTGACCGCGGCATGGCATTGCTGCAGATAGGCGTCGGCCCGGAACAGGTCGTGGGTCATGGCAACGAATAATAGTCTCGGGAATTGGGCGCTCTCGTTCGCGGACAAGTTCTAAGATGTGCGCATGCAGCTCAAATCCCGTTATTGGTCGGACCTCGGCACGCGCGACTTTGCCGCGCTTGCCGCTGCGCCCGACTTGCCTTCGGCTGTTGCCGTGCTGCCGCTGGCGGCGACCGAGCAGCATGGTCCGCATCTGCCCACCAGCGTCGATACCAGTCTGGTGGAGGCCGTGCTCCAGGCGGCGCTACCGCATCTGCCGGCGGCGTTGCCGGTGCTGCTGCTGCCAACGCAGGCCGTGGGCTACAGCCCGGAACATCTGGCTTTTCCCGGTACCTTGAGTCTGAGCGCCAAGACGCTGATCCGGCTCTGGACCGAGATTGGTGCAGGTGTGGCGCGCGCCGGCGTCCGCAAGCTGCTGCTGTTCAACGCCCACGGCGGCCAGGTCAGCCTGATGGATGTGGTGGCGCGCGAGCTGCGAACGCAGCATCGGCTGATCGTCTACTCCAGCAGCTGGTACGCCCTGCCGCTGGATGCTGCAGCGCTGGCGCCCTTCGATGCCGACGAACAGCGCTTCGGCATCCATGCCGGTGCCATGGAGACCGCGATGATGCTGGCCATCGCGCCGCACCGGGTGGACATGGGCGCCGCTGTGGACTTTGACTCGACGGCCCGGCAACGGGCGGCGCAGTACCCGATCCTGGGCAACGGCCGCAGTGCCAAGCTGGGCTGGCAGATCCAGGACTACAACCCGCAAGGCGCAGTCGGCAATGCAGCCTGCGCCACCGCCGACCAGGGCCGGGCATTGATCGTTTCGGCCGGCCTGCAGCTGGCCTTGCTGCTGCAGGAGATTTCCAGCCTGCCCCTGGATACCTTGCGTGACGGCCCCTTGCCCGGGCCGCGCCAGGCCTGACTCAGGAGTAGGTCACCCACTGGGCGTGCTCGGGCTGCTGCAGATGCGGCAGGGCGTTGTAGCTCACCAGCATGTGGCGCTTGGGTGTGTAGGCAAATTCCGTGACGGCGCTGTTGCGGATCCGCAGGTTGAGTTCGATCGTGGTTTCGGGGGTGGTACCCAGCACCTGGCCGACGGCAGTGGCGATCGGCCCACCGCTGGAGACCAGCAGCACGTCGCCACTGCAGTTCTTGCGCACATGCTCCAGTGCCCCCATTACACCGGCAACGAACTCGGCGTAGCTGGGCATGTCGCGCGGGCTGACGACGCCGTTCATCCATTGGGTCAGGCCGTCACGCAACAGACGAAAGTGGTGCCGGTACATCTCCGGCGAGTCCGGTTTCTGCAGCGGCTCCGGATGGATGGCCGCGATCACCGCCTCACTGTTGTACTCGTTCAGCCCCGGCCACACCAGGGGAGTCTGTTCGCTGCCCAAGCCCTGTTGGATGCCGGCCAGCGTCTGCGCATGGCGTCGCAGGCTGCCCATCAGCACAGCTTCAAACTGCAGGCCCCGACGCCCGAAGTGTTCGCCCAGCCGCACGCTTTGGCGCTGCCCCAGTTCGCTCAGCTGGTCATAGTCGGCTGCACCGAAGGACGCCTGTCCGTGGCGTACCAGATAGAGAGTTCCCATGCGGTCATTGTCTGGTCCGTCGCAGGCGTGGCTTGTCGCTGTTGTGACCGGACACATGGTCGTGCCGGGTGCTGCGCAGGTCTGCGATTCATGCTCCAATGGCGCCGATGAGTTCCCAGCTTCCCGTGGCCGAAGCCCGGTCAGCAGCCCTGGCCGAACGCTACTGCCTGGTGCGCACCCAAACCTGCAGCTTGGCTGCGGGCCTGAGCGCCGAAGACTGCCAGATCCAGTCCATGCCCGACGCCAGTCCGACCAAGTGGCATCTGGCCCACGTGACCTGGTTCTTCGAGACCTTCGTGCTCGAGCGCTTCGAGCCCGGCTTCAAGCCGTATCACCCGGCGTTTCGGGTGCTGTTCAACAGCTATTACCAGGGCGTGGGCGAGCAGCATCCGCGGCCGCAGCGTGGCCTGATCACGCGGCCCACGCTGGCCGAGGTGCTGGCCTACCGTGCTGCAGTGGATGAGCGCATGGCGGCCTTGCTGAGGCAGCCGCCAGCGCCCGAGATGGCGGCGATCGTCGAGCTCGGCCTGCAGCACGAGCAGCAGCACCAGGAGCTCTTGCTCACCGACGTGCTGCACCTGTTCTCGTGCAACCCGCTCGGGCCGGCGTACCGGGCACGAGCGCCGCACGCGGAAGTGCCCGCCACGCCGCTGGACTGGGCCGTGTGCGAGGGCGGCCTGACCGAGATCGGCCACAGCGGCGCCGGCTTTGCTTTCGACAACGAGGGCCCGCGCCATCGCCTCTGGCTGCGGCCTTATGCGCTGGCCAGTCGCCTGACGACCCAAGGCGAATGGGCCGACTTCATCGCCGACGGCGGCTACAGCGACCCGCGCTGGTGGCTGGCCGCAGGCTGGGACTGGGTGCGGGCGCAGCGGATCCCGGCGCCGGTGTATTGGCGGCGCAGCGACGCTGACGCCGGCTGGCAGGTCTTCACGCTGCAAGGATGGATCCCACTCGACCC
>JANMKM010000031.1:0-3979 GCA_031372035.1 Rhodoferax sp.
TAGATCAGGCCGCAGAAGCCGGAGAGCAGAAAAATGCCCAAGAGCACGCCGTTGCGGTTTTTCACGGCGTGCCAGTCCCTGCCGCGCTCAGTTGCAAGCGGCTGGTGAATGCCCGCGCCTGGCCCGTGACCGGGTCGGTGAAGGCCAGGCTGCGCGCCAGCAGCTGCAACGGCCTGGCGTAGTCGGGTGGTCCGGCTGGCTGCAGCACCGGGTAGATGCTGTCGTTCAGGATCGGCAGCCCCAGAGCCGCCATGTGCACCCGCAGCTGATGCTTGCGTCCGGTACCCGGCTGTAGCCGGTAGTGGGCAGCTTCGCCCAGGCGGCAGATCAGCTCGATCCGGGTGTGGGCATTGGGCTCGCCTGCAGCCTCGCGCATGCGCATGAAGGGCTGGCCCTGCACGATCCGGCTGCTGTGCTGCAGCGGCAGCGCCAGGTCTTCGCGCCACGGCGCCACGGCCTCATAGACCTTGTGCACGGCCTGCTCGCGAAACATCCGGTGGTAGGCGTCGCGGCTGTTCGGTTCGAGGCACAGCAGCACCAGGCCGGCGGTCTCGCGGTCGATGCGGTGCACCGGTTGCAGGCCTTCGAGCCCGAGGCGGCGTTTCAACCGCACCAGCAATGTCTCCTGTACGAAACGCCCACCCGGCGTCACCGGCAGGAAGTGCGGCTTGTCCACCACCAGAATGTGCGCGTCCTGGTACAGCAAGGCTTCGTCGAACGGCACCCGGTCCTCGGTGGGCAGGGCGCGGTAGTACCAGGCCCGGCTGCCGCCGCGGTAGGGCGCGTCCGGTGGCAGGGGCAGGGCGCGCTCGTCCAGCACCCGGCCACTGGCCATGCGTTCGACCCAGATGCCCGGGTCAATCGCTGGAAAGCGCTGTGTGAGGTAGGCCAGTACCGTGGGCCAGGGTCCGGGGGGCAGCGCCACGCAGCTCGGTCCCACGCCGTCAACGGTGGGCAATCCAGGGGGCCAGTGGACTGCCATGCGCAAGCCGGTTTCAGTTGCGTGTGAACACCAGGTCCCAGACACCGTGGCCCAGGCGCAGGCCACGGCGTTCGAACTTGGTCAGTGGCCGGTACCAGGGCCGCTCGGCATAGCCAGTGGCTGGCGCGGTGTTGCGCAGCAGGGGCTCGGAGCGCAACACCTGCAGAATCTGCTCGGCGTATTCCTGCCAGTCGGTGGCGCAGTGGATGTAGCCGCCGGGCTTGAGCCGCGCCGCCAGCCTGGCCACCAGTGCGCTCTGCAACAACCGGCGCTTGTGGTGCCGTTTCTTGTGCCAGGGGTCGGGAAAGAACACATGGATGCCGTCGAGCCCGCTGTCCGGGTTCGCGGCGTCCCAGGGCGGCAGCATGTTGTCGATGACTTCGACCGCGTCATGGGCCACGATCCGGATGTTGCGCAGGTTCTGCTCGCTGATGCGCTTGAGCAGCGCACCCACGCCCGGTGGATGCACTTCGCAGCAGAGGAAGTCGGTGCCCGGCAGTGCGGCGGCGATGTGGGCCGTGGCCTCGCCCATGCCGAAGCCGATCTCCAGCACCCGGGGTCGGGGCATGGCGCTTGCCGGCGCGTCATAGGTGCTTGGCTCGGCAGCGCCGGGCAGGGTCGCTGTTGCTTGGGCAAATGCAGCGTCGATGTTCAGAGGCGTGCTCTGGTACGGCACCAGGAACTGCGGCCCGATGTCGCTCAGCGCCCGGGCCTGGCCGGCCGTGGTGCGACCGGCGCGCATGACGAAGCTGCGGATCGGCCGGCGCTCGGGCGCAGCCGCTTCCTCGGGGCTGCTGGCAGGCAAAGGCGTGGGGGTGGCGGGCAAGGGGTTCACGGGCCGCGGATTGTACGGGTTGGGTTGCGGCTCCATGGTGCAGGGACGGACAAACCGCTGGGCCCATTGGGCGATGGCGGCGGCCAGCCAGCGGTCCAGGTGCTCATGCTGCGGCTCCAGCCCCAGCCCCAGCACCCGGGCCGCGGCACGCAGCACCGGTAGCGGCGCACTGCAGTCCAGCGCGCTGGCACCGTTCTGCTTCGACAACTTTTCGCCATCTGCACCGAGCACCAAAGGCGTGTGCAGGTACTGCGGCAACGGCAGACCGAGGGCGCGCTGCAGCAGGATCTGGCGCGGCGTGTTGTCGGCCAGATCGGCGCCGCGCACCACATGCGTGATGCCCTGCGCCGCGTCGTCCAGTACCACCGCCAGCTGGTAGCTGTAGCAGCCGTCAGCGCGCCGCAGGACGAAGTCGCCGACAGCCCGGGCCACGTTCTGGAACTGACCACCGAGCCAGCGGTCGTGCCAGTGCAGCTTCGCATCCGCTATCGATTCGGTGGTAATCCGTGCTTTGTCCATGAGCCTTTCGGCCATATCTCCTTCTGACAGCTGGAGCCGGAAGCGGCCTGCCAATGGCTGCAGCCCAGGTTGCAAGCCGGCATTGCGGCAGGTGCCGGGGTAGGCCAGTTCGGCATGGCGAGCGGGGCTCTGACCCAGACGGTGCAAAGCCTGCAGCACCTGGCTGCGCGAACAGCGGCACCAGTAGGCCCGTTGCTGCGCCAGCAGGGCGCGCAGCGCGCTTGCATAGGCGTCGGATCGCTGTGATTGGTACAGCACCGGCGCGTCGCTCACCAGGCCGCACTGTGCCAGCTGTTGCAGGATGGTGTCTGCGGCACCGGGCACGGTGCGCGGCGTGTCCACGTCCTCGATCCGCACCAGCCATTGCCCGCCGTGGGCCCGGGCATCGAGCCAGCTCGCCAGCGCTGCCACCATCGAGCCCGCATGCAAGGGACCCGTCGGGGACGGCGCGAACCTGCCGATGTAGGTACTCAACTGTTCGCGGCGAGGGCCAACTCCAGCCCCGAGATGAAGGCGTTCTCGACCCGGTGCCCGAGGCACCAGTCGCCGGCCAGGCCGACACCCAGCGCGCGCTGCCAGATGTGGGAACGGCCCAGGGGCTGGGTGGTCTGGGCCTGCAGCCAGCAGTGCGATTGCGCATGGGCCGGCTCGGCGTGGATGCCGGTGACTTCAGCGAAAGCCTTCTGCAACTTGGCCTGGATGCGGGCTGCGTCGTCGCCCAGATGTTCCTGCGACCAGGCGGCGCTGGCTTGCACGGTCCAGCGTTCCACCGCACCGCGCCCGGGCTTGGACGACTCGCGCGCAAGCCAGGCAATGCGGTGGTGCGTGCTGCGGGCCGCGTTCCACTGCGGGCCCAGAGTGGACAGGCCTGGTTGCACGGCCTGGGGAAAGGCCAGCATCAGGGTCCAGCAGGGCGCCACCTGCACCTTCTCCAGCCGGGTGGCGAGGCTGCTCACCGCCGGGCTGGCCAACAGCAGCGCTCGCGCATGGGCAGCCGGCAAGGCCAGCAACACCTGGTCGTAACCGGAGAACACCTGGCGCGCGGCACCGGCGGTGCGCAGCTGCCAGCGTTTGGGCGCCAGCGCGTCACGCTCGATCACGGCCACGCGGGTCTGCAGCTGGGCCTGCGGCAGCAGCGGCGCCACCCAGGCGCGGGCCAGCGCCGCCATGTCCGGGCAGGGCACCCAGTGCGGCTCGCGCGCCGGCAGGCCGGCAGCCAGCAGGCGACCGCGTTCATCGAGCACCCGTACGGTGTTGGCACTCCAGGGCTTGCACAGGCCCGGCGTGGTGGCCAGGGCCGCGGCAAAGCGCGGATCGCGCACCGTGAAGTACTGGGCACCGGCGTCAAAGCTGCCAAAGGGGGAGTCGATGCTGGCCATGCGCCCTCCGGCCTGCGGCGCCGCCTCGAACAGGCTGACCAGGTGACCGGCTTGCAGCAGCGTGCGGGCGCAGGCCAGACCGGCAATGCCGGCGCCGACGACGGCAATGGTTTTGGGCTTTGGGTTCAACGATGGCTCCAGTTGCTGCAGCATTCTTGTGACACTGCTGTGACCGACTTTACACGCCGCGGTGTTGCTCCAGCAGCGCCGCACGGGTGGTGGTGCTTTCCAGCTTCTTCAGCCACCATTGCAGGGCCCGGCCTT
>JANMKM010000032.1:0-2049 GCA_031372035.1 Rhodoferax sp.
ACAAAACCTACCGTGGGCACGACGGACGTACTCAACGCTTGAGGCCGAAGGTGCCGAGCATCTGTTCGGTTTGTTTCTGCATTTGTTCCTGCATCTGCGCCAGCAAGGTCTTCGACTGCTCCAGGCTGGAGCCCATCAACCCCTGTACCAGGGGAGCCTGCATGCCCAGGAACTGCGTCCACATCTCGGGTGTGAGCGTCTTCGACTGCTCGCCGAGTCGGGTCTGGATGTCCATCAGGGTCTGCATATTCTTTTCAAGGTAGCCACCCATGAAACCCTGCATGGTGTGGCCGTAAAAACGGATGATGTTCGACAGAACGGGCGCGGTGAACATCGGAGAGCCGTTGGCTTCCTGTTCCAGGATGATCTGCAGCAGGATGCTGCGGGTCAGATCTTCACCGGTCTTGGCATCACAGACAGAGAAGGGCTCGGCATCCATCACCAACTGGCGAACTTCGGACAGGGTGATGTAGGTGGAGGTGTCGGTATCGTACAGGCGGCGGTTCGGATATTTCTTGATGACCCGTTGATGCTTGCGCGAACCCTCGGTACTCTTGCTCTTCATTGCGCGGGTTCCTTTGAACCTGATTCAGGGGATGCGGATGATGGGCCAAGTCACCGTTGCCGACAGTGTAATCGAATCATTCCCCATGAAGCCAACAACCGCTGGCAATTCAGTCGGGAGCGCGAGTCGCCGCTGTTACCATTCAACCATGACCCTCAACCCTACGCCGGAGCACGTTGCCATCATCATGGACGGCAATCGGCGATGGGCCAGAAAGCGGCTCATGCCGGTGGCGCTGGGTCATGTCCGCGGCGCCAAGGCGATTCGCAGCATCGTACGCGGCTGCTCGGAGCGGGGAATACGTTTTCTGACGCTGTTCGCCTTCAGCACGGAAAACTGGAAGCGCCCCCCCGAAGAGGTCTCCAGCCTCTTGCAGCTCCTGATTGTGTACCTGCAAAAAGAGGTGGCGGAAATGAACGGCAACGGTGTGCGATTGCGCATCATTGGCGATACCACCCGATTTGACATCCGGCTTCAAAAGCTGATCGCGCAGGCCCAGACGCTGACCGAAGGCAACAGCGGTATCGGGCTGACGGTTGCGGTCAATTACGGCGGTCGCTGGGACATGCTGCAGGCGGCCCGATCGTGGCTCAAGGAAAACCCGGGCGCCAATCCGGATTCGATGGACGAATCCGGATTGCAGGCGCACCTGAGCATGGCGGGACTGCCGGATCCGGAATTGCTGATTCGCACCGGAGGCGAAACCCGTGTCAGCAACTTCCTGTTGTGGCAGATGGCCTATACCGAGTTCTACTTCACCAATACGCTGTGGCCGGACTTCAATTGCGCCGAACTCGATGTCGCCCTGCAATCGTATGCCCGGCGCGACAGGCGAATGGGCACCTCGGGTGGCACGTCGCCTGCCGATGAAGACGCGGGCAGGACGGCGGTGAGCGCTTCAGACTTACGGCGAACAGGTTGAGCGCCAGCGATAGCGCTGGCTGCCTTCCACCTAAAATTCTTGTCGAGACCCCGGTCGATCCGGTCGAAACGAATCCCACCTTCCCAAGCCCATGATCCCATTCCAGTTGCTCGCCCGCGTGACCCTATCCGTGCTGGCGCTGGCCATGGTTGCCGCCCAAGCGCAAACCCGGACCAACGAGGAGGACACCGCCTCGCGACCGGCCGTCACGGCGCCACCGGCCTCTCCGCTGGGCACCTGGCCGCCGCTTCCTCCCGCAAAGCCCGCCGAGCCAGCGGGTCAGGTCGCGGACGAGGTCAATCGCGCGCTCGGACGTGCCCGCGGCCCCGCCCGCAATGAGCCACCCAGCCAGTTTCAGGTCTTTGTCCAGGAAGCGTCAGGCAAGTTGCTGCAGCAGTTTGGCAGCCAGTTGTTCGATGCACCGCAGAATTATGTGCCGGACGGAAGCTTGCCGGTACCTGCAAACTACGTCCTTGGCCCCGGCGACGAAATCCGCCTGCAGGTCTGGGGTCTCGTGGACATCAATACCGCCTTGGTGCTGGACCGCAACGGGCAGCCAGTG
>JANMKM010000110.1:0-2308 GCA_031372035.1 Rhodoferax sp.
TGCTGGCGCAGCCCGACGCCTGGGAAGAGGTGAGCTTTGCCGACGAAGCCCAGGCGCCGGCCGGTTTTGCCCGGCTGGCCCGGGCCTGGTAGTACCGATGCTGCTGGTGCGCTGGCTGATCCTGTTGCTGTTGATCGGCGCCGCGGTCTCGTTCGCTGCCTTTGCTGCCACCGGTGCGCCGCATTTCAAACGTTTTGGCCTGGTGATCCTGAAGTGGACCGTGATCGCTGGGTTGTTCTTCTTTGCCGTGCTGGTGCTGGAGCGTTTGGCCTGAGGCCGGAATGTGGCGCGGTGATCTGCGCGCCCAAAAGACAAAACCCGCCGCGGCGGGTTTTGTTTGGCTGGCGCCTGGATCGTTCAGGCCCTGCGACGGCGACTGTAGCCCAGACCGGCGAGCGCCAGGCCCATCAAGGCCAGGGAGGCGGGCTCGGGCATTGGGGTGCCCGGGTCGCCTTGCACGTCGCGAACGTACCAGAGATCATTCACATTGAAAGTAGCTCCTGGCTCCCAATGCTGCGAGACATCATCGGCAAAGTCGCAATGCGTAAACTCCGTGTTCCAGTACTTGCTCGCGCAAATCCCAGTTCCGCTGAAAAGGGCATCTGAAGGCCTGGACGCCCATTCCGCATCGGTAGCTTCGCGCCAGCCCGTGTGGAAGGCCGCTTGCATCAGCTCGTTGTCCGGACCCAGGGGGTCAATGATGCTTGGAAAGAACTGACTGGAAACGGGGCCGGCCCACGCCCAGTTGAGACTTCCCACTGTGATGTAATCAGTTGGAGCCAAGTCGGTCAAGACAGGGCCCGCCGATGCGGCGCCACACAGGCCTAGCGCCATGGCTATTGAGGTTGCAAAAATCTTTAGTTTCATGATGGAATACCAGCAGTCGATTTGTCTTAAATCTACAAGCAAAAATCGAGCCAAATAGAAATCCGTAAATGAAACAATAACTTGAAGAGTTTTCACGAAGCTTGTCGTGAAAACTGTCAAACATGCCGACAAGGGCTGCATGTGAGCGCGAAGCGCGTTGGCAAGCCCTCACATCGAGATAAAATTTGACTCGTCAGGCTTCTATCTGCTGCGCCCATCCCGATAGCCGGCACGCCCGCCAATGCCCGCTGCCGCCGCTAGCCGTGCCATGGCCTTGCCAGCATGGGCATGGGTGATGGCCAGCCCCAGTGCGTCGGCGGCATCCGGACCGGGCAATCCAGGTAAAGTCAACAGACGTCGTACCATCTCTTGTACCTGGCTCTTCTGGGCTCGGCCGTAACCGACCACGGCCTGCTTCATCTGCAGCGCGGTGTATTCCGCCACTGGCAGATCCGAGTGCACCAGCGCCGTGACGCAGGCGCCACGGGCCTGGCCAAGCAACAGGGTGGACTGGGGGTTCACGTTCACGAACACCACCTCCACACTGGCGGCATCAGGTTCGTAGCGGGCCACGATCTCGCGCACGCCGTCGAACAGCAGCTTCAACCGAGCCGGCAACTGGCCACGCTCGATCTGGGTGGTGCTGATGGTGCCGCTGGCCACATAGCGCAGTTCGGCACCCTCGACGTCCACGACGCCAAAGCCTGTGACCCGCAAGCCGGGGTCAATGCCGAGGATGCGCATCGCCTGATTCCCTGCGGAACTCTCCACCACCCGCCAGTTGTTCCTTTGTCTCGGTCACAGATTGAAGTGCCAACGTACCGAATGGAAGAACACCGGCGCGGCAAAGCACAGGGCGTCCACCCGGTCCAGCAAACCGCCAGCACCGGTGACCGAGGCACCGCGGCTGCCCCAGTTGGGTATGCCGCGATCCCGTTTGAGCGCCTTCATCACCAGATGCCCCATGGTGCCGGCAAGGCAGGCCACCACCGAGAGGGCCCAGGCCTGCCCGGGCACAAACGGAGTGATGCCGGCAAGAAGCGCGCCGACGATGCTGGCCACGAAGATGCCAATGAAGCAACTCAGCCAGGTGAAGCTCTGGCTGATCAGCGGCGCCACCGGCGGGCGCTTGAAGCGGCGCGAGGCCAGGTGCTGTACCACCATGCAGCTCTGGACCACGATCACCAGGAAGAACACCAGGAAAGCGTTGCGCCGGTCGTAATCTGGGAAATCCAGCAGCAGCAGGGCCGGCACATGGCTCATGCCGTAGATGCAGACCATGATGCCCCACTGCAGCTTGGCATTGCGCTCCAGGAAGCGCTGCGGGTCGTTGGCCAGGGCGCTGACCACGGGGATGGCCAGAAACACATAGACCGGTATGAACACGGTGAACAGGTCGAAGTGTTCGGTACCGACCAGTGTGTACTGCAGCGGCAGGATC
>JANMKM010000116.1:0-6523 GCA_031372035.1 Rhodoferax sp.
GTGCGTTGGCGGTGACTTGCAGATTGAAATCCACAAAACTGTGTACGGCAATGGCAAAACAGCCGGTCAGCGCGCCCAACACGAGCGCGCGCCGTCTTTGGTCGCGCGTATTCGCTGCGGCAAAACCACGCCAGAAAAGCAGCACCACAAAACTCAAGGCCCTGGCGACCTCATCCGGCAGCGCCAGCGCGCGTGCACTGGCAAAGGCGGCCAGCAGCAGCGCCAGCAGCCCGGCCCCCTGCCACAGGCCACGGGCCAGGGCGCCGGGGTCAAACAGCCGGGCTCCGGCAGCGCGTGGCGGCACAGCCATGGCATCGGCCTCCAGCGGCTCGGCCTCGAACACCACCGAGCAGGCCGGGTCGATGATCAACTGCAGGAACAGGATGTGCACCGGCATCAGCAGCATCGGCCAGCCCAACAGAACCGGCACCAGCGACAGGCCGACGATCGGCACATGTACCGCCACCACGAACACGATGGCCTTGCGCAGGTTGGCAAACACCCGGCGGCCATAGCGCACCGCCGTGACGATGGAGCCAAAGTCATCGTTCAGCAGCACCAGGTCGGCGGCTTCGCGCGCCACCTCGGTGCCGCGCGCACCCATGGCCACGCCAATGTGCGCGGCCTTGAGGGCAGGCGCATCGTTGACCCCGTCGCCGGTCATGGCCACCACGTCGCCGCGGGCTTTGAAGGCCTGCACCAGGCGCAGCTTCTGCTCCGGCTGAACCCGGCAAAAAATGTCGGTGCGGTCCAGGCGCGCCACCAGTTCGGCATCCGTCAGCGCCGCCAGCTCGGTGCCGGTCATCACGGCGCCACCACCCATTCCAGCCTGGCGCGCGATGCTGGCTGCCGTGGCGGGGTGGTCGCCAGTCATCATCACCACCCGGATGCCGGCAGCGCGGCACTCGGCCACGGCCCGCGGCACGTTCGGCCGCACCGGGTCCTGCAACGCAACCAGGCCCAAAAACTCGAAGTCGAAATCATGCTGGTTGTCAGGCAGCACGTCGGCCGCGAACCGGGCGCGGGCCACACCCAGTACCCGCAAGCCCTCGGCGGCCAGCGCCAGCACCTGGGCCGCAACCCGCTGGTGCTGCACCGCTGCCATGTGGCACAGGTCGATGATTGCCTCTGGCGCGCCCTTGGCGGCGATCATCCGCTCGCCCAGGTCCTGCGACTGCCAGACCCGCGACATGGCCAGCATTTCGCTTGACAGCGGGTAGTCCTCGACCAGCGTCCAATCGATGTGCAGGTGCTCGGTGTTGGCCAGCAGCCGCTGGCCAGCGTCGGCAATGGCCACCTCCATTGGGTCGAAGGCGCGGCGGTGGCTGGCCAGCACCACAAACTCCAGCAGGTCGTGCAGTGCGTCGGGCAGCGCGGCGCTGTCCGGCTGCGTGCTGTCCCAGGTTTGCACCGGTGACCACAGCGCACGCAGCTGCATGCGGTTGAGCGTCAGGGTTCCCGTCTTGTCGACGCACAGCACGGTGGTGGCACCCAGCAGCTCCACCGCCGGGATGTTGCGCGCCAGCACATGCTCGCGCGCCAGCCGCCAGGCGCCCAGGCCCAGGAACAGCGTCAGGATCACCGGCAACTCTTCCGGCAGCACCGCCATGGCCAGGGTCAGGCCAGCCAGCATGCCGCGCAACCAGTCACCCAGCAGCAGCCACCAGGCGAGCGCCAGCGTGGCGGCCAGCGCCAGGCCCACCAGTGCCACGACCTGCACCACCTTGCGGGTCTCGCGCTGGATCGGCGTGGTCTCGTCCACCAGGGTCAGCAGCGAGGCACCGATACGCCCCAAGGCGCTGCGCGCACCCGTGGCCGTGACGCGGGCCAGCGCCGTGCCCTGGGTCACCAGCGTTCCCGAAAACAGCTGCGCCGCCTGGGCGTCGTTCGCGCCGGCGCCGGCCAGCTGCTTGGTGACCGGCATCGACTCGCCGGTGAGCAGGGATTCGTCCAGCGCCAGGTTGGAGGCTTCGATCAGTTCCACGTCAGCCGGCACCCGGTCGCCTTCGGCCAACAGCACGATGTCGCCGCATACCAGTTCCCGCGCTGCGATGCGCTGCGCCACGCCCTCGCGCAGCACCAGGGCACGCGGACTGGAGAGCTCGCGCAGCGCGTCGAGCGAGCGCTCGGTGCGGCGCTGCTGGGCAAAGGTGATGCCCATCACCACGAACACGAAGGCCAGCAGCATCAGGGCTTCATGCAGGTTGCCCAGCAGCATGTAGATCACGCCACAGGCCACCAGCAGCAGGAACATCGGCTCGGTCACGACCTCGCGCAACAGGCGCCACAGGCCCTGCGGTTTGGATACCGCGATCTCATTCGGGCCGTCGCGTGCCAGCCGCTCGCGGGCCTGGGCCTGGGTCAACTCTGGCCCATTTCCCTCAGCCATGGCCGCCAGCCGCGTGGTCCCGGTCGGGCCGCTGCCAGGGGTCCACATGGGTCATCAGGTTCAGCACCCGGTGCCGCTGCAACACCCGCTGCCGCGCCAGCACCGCGATGTCGTGGCCCTGCTCCACGGTGATGCCGCCGTCCACCTCCAGATGGGCGTCGACCACGATCATGTCGCCCATCTTGCGGGTGCGCACGTCGTGCACCCCGGCCACGCCCGGGGTCTCGCTCAGCGTGCGCTGGATCGCCTGGACTTCGCGTTCGTCCACGGCCCGGTCCATCAGGTCGTGCAGCGCGTCCCAGCCAAAGGACCAGCCCATGCGCGCCACCATGAAGCCGACAATCAGCGCAGCGATCGGGTCCAGGATCGGGTAGCCCGCCAGGTTGCCGATGATGCCGATGCCCACCACCAGTGAAGACGCGGCGTCGGAGCGCGCATGCCAGGCGTTGGCCACCAGCATGCTGGACTTGACCCGCTTGGCCACGGCCAGCATGTAGCGAAACAGCAGTTCCTTGGCCAGCAGCGCCGCACCCGCCACCCAGAGCGCCGCCGCATGGACCGTGGCCACGGTTTCCGGTGCCTCCAGCTTGCCGTAGGCGGACCACAGCATGCCGGCACCAACCGCCAGCAACAACAGCCCGAGCACCATCGAGGCGGCGGTCTCGAAGCGCTGGTGGCCATAGGGATGGTCCTCGTCCGCGTCCTTCTTGCTGTGGTGCCCGGCAAACAGCACCACGAAGTCCGCCACCAGGTCCGACAACGAATGGATGCCGTCGGCAACCAGCCCTTGCGACTTTGTCAGGATGCCAGCCGTAATCTGGACCGCGGTCAGCAGCAGGTTGACCACCACACTTGTCCAGGTGCAGCGCGCTGAAGCAGCGGCGCGCTGTGCCGGCGTGTGCTCGGGGTCTTCGGTGTCGTCGTCAAGGCTGCTCAGGACAATCATGGGCCACTGTGGACGGGCAGTGACACCTTTCGAACGGGCTTTGCTCTGGATCGTGCGGATTTCGCCTAATATCGTTTCCAGCGTCGTCGCCATTTTTTGATGCATCGGTTCCGGCTCGCTGCCTTCGACAAAATACGGCTCATAGCCATAGCCGAGAAACAAATGCTTCAGTTCCTCATCACTCATGCGGGCAAGCACCGTCGGATTGGCGATTTTGTAGCCGTTGAGATGCAAAATTGGCAGAACGGCTCCATCACGGGCAGGATTGAGGAATTTGTTGCCATGCCAGCTTGTCGCCAGCGGTCCGGTTTCGGCTTCGCCATCGCCAATCACACAGGCGACAATCAATTCGGGGTTATCGAATGCCGCACCGAACGCATGGGACAGCGCGTAGCCGAGTTCGCCGCCTTCATGAATGGAACCGGGCGTTTCCGGCGCGACATGACTCGGAATGCCGCCCGGAAACGAAAACTGCTTGAACAATCGCTTCATACCCTCGGCGTCCTGCGACACAGCCGGATACACTTCACTGTAAGTGCCTTCCAGATAGGTATTCGCGACGATTCCCGGTCCGCCATGTCCCGGTCCGGCGATGTAGATGGCTTCCACATTGTAGTTGCGGATCAAACGATTGAGGTGAACATAAATGAAATTCAAGCCCGGTGTGGTTCCCCAATGTCCGAGCAGACGCGGCTTGATGTGTTACCGCTTGAGCGGTTCGCGCAGGAGGGGATTGTCGAGCAGATAAATTTGACCGACGGATAGATAGTTTGCCGCCCGCCACCAAGCGTTCATCTTCTGCCATTCGGCGGCAGACAGGGGCATTTCGTCCGTAGTATCCAGTCTCGAAGTCGCTTGCGTCATAGACGTATTTCTCCTCTTTCAATGTCATTTTGGTTTTATGTCAGAGTGCGGATCATAGAGCCTCAAGAGAGAGTTTATAAAGAAATCGCTTAAACTTCGGACAATCCTCAAGAGCGGGCATTACCTAACCCGTCTGTATGGCGTTCCGCCGAGCGTCCTTCGGACGCGGCTTTGTACGAAGTTTATCTGACTTGTCTATTAGCCTTCAGCGTTGAAACATCTTTAGACGCTCCGGCGTCATGCCCTGCTCCTTAGCCCAACTCAAAGAACACAGGAACTGCCGCTGCATTTTCAACCATGTTGGGATAGAGACAATATGAAGGAGCATCAATCCGAGGGCTGCCACACGCACCGCAGGGTTGGACGTGAAGATCAAGAAACCAAAGGGACCGGCACAGGTTGCTGTGACCCAGATGCCGTACCAAAACGAACGCCCCATCGCAAGACGGAATTCTTCCTCTGTCATGTGAGCGCAAATCTGCTTAACTGCCGCCGACTGAAATGGTGACCATGTAGTATTCATGCCGATGCCGCCTTCCTTGCTTCATGGTAGGTTGAATTTTAATGCTGTCTGTTCCCCTGCTGATGCTCTTGAGCGTTCCCTTTCTGGAATGCGCTCCGTTCGTTTTGCTCGTGTTGCTGCTGCTTCAATTGCTGCTCGGTGCGCTGGTTCTGCTCATGTTGCTGCTCTGAGGCGGACATCTGCTCAGAAGTGTCCTCTGCCCTCAAATCGGGCAGAACACCCCTCAGATTGTCACCCGTGTAGTCAGGATGATTGGGATGATCTTTGTCGAAAATCTGTTTTTTGCTCTTGCCAGTCAACGGCGTTTTGTCGGACATGATTGTTGCTCCTTAAAGAAATTCTTTCAATGCAATAGGCGGACGCGGACAATAGAAAGATGTTCCTGATAATTGATGAATACAAAATTTATTTATTTTCAGAAAATGCTACTGTTTTGGTGCGCTGCCGAAGCATCCTTTCACGCGGCTTACTGCTTGACCCTGCGATAAAAAAGTGCTTTTGCGGTTTCGGCGACAGCAACATAAAAAACCATAATACTTCCGAGTACCAGCAGGAACATTCCCGGCAAAGGAACAAACCCAAATAAGTGTGCCAGCGGTGTGTATGGCAGCAGCAGTACCAAGCCAACGACGCCAAAGGTTGTCAGAAGCAGCGGCGTGCTGGGGCGACTCAGATAAAACCGCTTGCGCGTTCGGATCACCAGCACGATTAGCGAGGCACTGGCAACACTTTCCATGAACCAGCCCGTTCGGAACTGTGCCGTGTTCGCGTGCATCACCCACAGCAGAACGCCGAAGGTGAGATAATCGCAGACGGAACTGACCAGACCGAAAACGATCATGAAGCGGCGAATGAATGCGATGTCCCAACGGTGAGGACGATTCACGGCGTCAGGGTCTACGCTGTCTGTGGCAATCGTCAGTTCCGGGAAGTCCGTCATTAGATTGGTGAGCATGACCTGTTTGGGCAGCAGGGGCAGAAAAGACAGGAACAGGGAGGCTCCCGCCATGCTGAACATATTGCCGAAGTTCGCGCTCGTCGCCATAAAAACATACTTGAGGGTATTCGCAAACGTGACCCTTCCCTCCTGAACGCCGCGTGCCAAGACGCTAAGGTCTTTTTCCAGCAGGACGATTTCGGCGGCTTCTTTGGCGACATCCACAGCGTCGGCAACGGAGATTCCGACATCCGCAGCATGAAGTGCCGAAGCATCGTTGATCCCATCCCCCATGTATCCGACGACATGACCGGCGCGTTTCAGGGCGAGAATGATGCGCTCCTTTTGGTTCGGCTCCACTTCGGCAAACACATCGACGGAAGGCACACGTTGCGTGAGGGCTTCTACACTCATCTGGCGCAAGTCCGATCCGGTAAGAACTTGCGGATTGGTCAGCCCTGCCTGTTTGCTGATGGTCGCGGCGACGAGCGCGTTGTCGCCGGTGATCAGTTTGAGTGAAATGCCGAGGTCGCGCAGAGACTGGAGCGCGGTGACAATGCCGGGTTGGAGGGGATCGTACAAGACCAGAAACCCCAGAAACGTCATTTGTGTCTCGTAGTCTTTGCCCAATTTTGTTTCGCTGCCAAGATCGCGAAACGCAACGCCCAGCGTACGATAGCCCTGACCACTCAACTCCTCATAGTGCGCTTGAATGTCCGCTCGCACGGGGCCCAAGGGAACAATAGCACCGACTGCCGTTTCTGCCTCAGTACAGACTTCAAGGACGTTCGCCAATGCGCCTTTGGTCACCATGAGATGTGTTTGAGGAGTCTGTACGCCGTCAGTCGTCATCAGCACACTGAT
>JANMKM010000142.1:0-7208 GCA_031372035.1 Rhodoferax sp.
GCAGGGGGTGTTGATGGTCTCGAAGATTGATCCGGCGGTGGTGCAAATGTTTGCCGAGAACGTGCGCGCCGAGTTCATCGAGCGCCCGGTTGGCATCAAGCTCGGCGCTGCCATCGTGCAGAAGATTTCGCAGAAGGTGCCGATCTTCGCCGGCATGGCGCTGGACACGCTGATGACCACCCTGGCCATGGCGGACCACCATCCGGTCAAGGCCGGTGAGCCGGTGTTCAACGAAGGCGATATTGGTGGCTCCTGCTACGTGGTGATCGTCGGCCAGGTGGCGGTGGAGAAGGTGCGCGACGGGCACCCGGTGCAACTGGCGCGCTTCGGCCCGGGCGAGTGCTTTGGCGAGATGGCGCTGGTGGGCCGGCATGTGCGCTCGGCCACGGTGCGGGCGCTGCGCGACACTGTCACCATGCGGTTCGATCGCGAGCGCATTGACAGCAACCCGCACAGCGCCCAGGTGATCTACCGCAACATTGCCAAGGTGCTGGCGGCCCGGCTGGACGAGTCCAGCGTGCGCCTGGCCGACCTGACGCTGCAGGGCAAGGCGGTGCTCAAGCCGGAGACGCCGCCGTAGGCAGCTTGACCACCAGGTCGAAGCGCGCCTGCAGTCCGGTCGGTCCGGGTGTGAACGGAACCGTCAGCGCAGCGCGGTCTTCCTCGCTCAGCGCTCGCCAGAGAAAGTCGCGGGTGTTGCCCGGATGGTCCGCCACATAGATCTGCGTGGTCAGCAGTTCACGCTGGCGCAACTTCACCTTGACATGGATGTGCGGCGTGCGTCCGGCATAGGGCACGGGCTTGATAGTGTGGAAGCGGTACTTGCCGTCCAGGCCCACCACGACCCGGCCGAAGCCCTGGAACGCCGGGTCCGGGCGCACGCTGTCGCCGGGGTGGTCGTAGTGGCCCGATTCATCACATTGCCAGATCTCGACCACAGCGCCGGGCACGGCAAAGCCCTGGGTGTCGCGTACGCTGCCTTCGACCCATGCCGGATTGCGCGTGGGGTACTGCAGCTCGCCGTTTTTCAGCAGGTTGTGGTCGCTATCCTTCGGGAACATTACCGGGTAGTAGGGGCCCTCGGTCTGGGACGGCGTGGGGCGCAGCGCGGCTGCACGGGCCTGCCTGGACAGCCAGAGGGCGGGCAGGGCGATGCTGCTGGCGGCCAGCAGGCGGCGACGGTTGCGTAGGTGAATGGCCTGGATGCTGGCTGGCATAGTGTCTCCTGCACTGGATGAACCCTGGGTACGAGTCAGCACCAGGTGCGAAGTTCCGGCGTGCGGACGTCGCCTCGCGCCAGGAACGCGGCCTTGCTTGCTGGCCGTACCGCGGCCTATGCTGGCTTGTGTTCGCGCTTTGGTGGAATCGCATAGGTGGCAACCGCATGGGCCACCGGATCGGCGAGGCCTTCGGAATAGAGCGAGACCTCGCCCACCACCAGACTCTTGCCTACCTTGAGCAGCCTGCAGACAGCCACCACGTCGCGGTCGGCCGCCGGCTTGCGCAGGAAGTTGATGCTCAGGCTGGTCGTCACCGCCAGCGGCACGATGCCGATGGCGCCAAAGATTGCCACGTACAGTGCCACGTCGGCCAGGCCCATCATCACCGGCCCGGACACGGTGCCGCCAGGGCGCAGGTCGGCATGGCTGACCCGGTGCTTGACGGTGGCGGTGCCGCCACCGGCCTGCTCGATGATGGCGGTGGACTGCGGAAATTCCGTCGCGATGAAGCGGATGATCTCTTCCAGTGTGGCCAAGGTGGGCTCCGTGATGTCAGGCGCGGCTGCATGGCCGCTGAGGCCACCGAGGTTAACCCAGACAAGCCCTGATCCGTACCTGCCACCAGGCTGCATAGAATCGTTACCACAACCGGATGGCAGTTTTCTCCGGTGGCCTGGATGGAAGGACCGAGCCCATGACGCCCAAGATGCTTGCCCTGGTTTCGCTGGTTGCCGTGCTGTTTTCCATGACCCTGTTCATGATGTCGTCGCTGCCGCTGCTGATCCTGAAGCACGACACGCCAATGGATGGGCGCTTCATCCAGGCCGTGTTCAACCTCTATTACCAGGCCGTGTTCAACCTCTATTACCAGGCGGTGATGCTGACCTCGGTTGTGGCCGCCTGCAGCTATGCCCTGATCGGCCAACCGCTCGTCGGTGTCGGGCTGAGCCTGGTGGCGGCGCTGGCTTTCGGGCTGCGGCGCTGGGTCACGGCACGCATGGAGTTCCTGCGCGCCCGGATCGAGGCTGGCGAAGCCGCCGCCATCCGGAAGTTCCGGCAGCTGCACGGTGCCGGCATGGCGGTCAACGTGGCGCAACTGGTCAGCATCGTCTGGTCCATGACCCTGTTTACGCGCTAAGCAAGTGCTGATCCCTTGAGAGAACCCTCCATGCCACACGTCACTTTTGTCACTTTCCAGGGCCAGCGGCATACGGTGGAGGTGGCCGCAGGGCTCTCGCTGATGCGGGCAGCCGTGGACAACAACGTGCCCGGGATTGACGGCGACTGCGGCGGCCTGTGTGCCTGCGCCACCTGCCACGTGTTCGTCGAGCCGCAGTGGCTGGAGCGCGCCGGGCCGCGCACCGCCCATGAGGACGAGATGCTGAACTTTGCCGCCCAACTGCGCGACAACTCGCGCCTGGCCTGCCAGATCCCGGTGACCGCGGCGCTCGACGGGCTGGTGGTTGCGATGCCGGAAGGCCAGCACTGATATGTCAACGGCCCGCCAATTCTGACCCGGAGCGCACCATGAGCGATACCGCCACCGCAACCGCCCCAGCCACGCGTAGCGCCGCTGCCAGCGCCGCCTGGGCCCGCATCCAGGCCATGCCACTGGAGCAGCTGGACCCCAGCGACCCACAGCAGTTCGTGGACGATACCGTCGGGCATGTGTTCGAACGGCTGCGCCGCGAAGACCCGGTGCACCGCAGCCACAGCCCGGTGTTTGGCGACTACTGGTCGGTCACGCGCTACCAGGACATCATGCACGTGGACACGCACCACGCCATCTTTTCCTCCGACTGGTCCCGGGGCGGCATCACACTCACCGACTTTCCCCCGGGCGAGCAGCGGCTGCAGATGTTCATTGCCATGGACCCGCCGCGCCATGACGAACAGCGCAAGGCCATCAGCCCGATCGTGGCGCCGGCCAATCTGAACAACTGGCAGGGCCTGATCCGCGAGCGCACCTGCAAAGTGCTGGACGGCCTGCCGCGCAATGAGACCTTTGACTGGGTGGACAAGGTATCGATCGAGCTGACCACGTTGATGCTGGCCACGCTGTTCGACTTTCCACTGGAAGACCGGCGGCTGCTGACGCACTGGTCCGACGTTGCCACCTCGAACAAGCTGATCAACCCGCAGGCGCCCACACCCGAGGAACGCATGGCCGAGCTGCGGGCCATGCTGGCCTATTTCACCCGGCTGTGGAACGAGCGCGTGAATGCCGAGCCGCGCACCGACCTGGTGTCGATGCTGGCGCACGGCGAAGCCACGCGCAACATGGGGCCGGCCGAGTTCATGGGCAACCTGGTGCTGCTGATCGTGGGCGGCAACGACACCACGCGCAACTCCATGACCGGCGGCCTGCTGGCCCTGCACCAGCACCCCAAGGAGTTTGCCAAGCTGCGCGCCAACCCGGCGCTGGTGGAGAGTCTGGTGCCCGAGATCATCCGCTGGCAGACGCCATTGGCATTCATGCGCCGCACCGCAGTGCAGGACACCGAGCTGGCTGGCAAGCAGATTCGCGCAGGTGACAAGCTGGCCATGTGGTACCTATCGGGCAACCGGGACGCAGCGGCCATCGAAGAGCCGGACCGCTTCATCGTGGACCGGCCGCGGCCGCGCCAGCACCTGGCTTTCGGTTTCGGCATCCACCGCTGCGTGGGCAACCGTCTGGCCGAGCTGCAGCTCAGGATCCTGTGGGAGGAGTTGCTGGCACGCTTCTCCGTGATTGAGGTGGTGGGTGAGCCGCAACGGGTGCGTTCACCCTTTGTGCGCGGCTTCACGCACCTGCCGGTGCGGATTCCGGGTTAGTCGAACAGCGCCTCGAAGCCGCCGACGGGTTCGAAGCGCTTGCCGCGAAATGCCAGCCGGGTCGGGCCTGGCAGGGCCTGCTCGGCCACGGAGTGCAGCGGGTCGCCGGGGTAGCAGATGGTGCGCACGCCGTTGTCGTCAAAGGGCTCGGGCGCCACCAAGGGCGGTGGCCGCTCACGGGCGGCCTGCAATACCGAGGCCACGTTGCCGTGGCGCGCCAGGTGGGCCAGGCTCATGATCTGCGGCGGTGCCAGATCGATCCGGCGCTCCCAGTACTGCTGCAGCGCCATCCGCGGTGTCAGCCAGATGCTCTCGGTGGTCTCGCGGTTGTCGTGCGTGGCCACCTGGTCCGCAGGGGCCGCAGCGACGAAGAAGCGGGTGTCAAAGCGCTTGCTGCTGACCGAGGGTACGCGCGGCGTGACCCAGCGCGACCAGGGCAGGATCTGCTGCGTCTGCAGCCGCAGCTGCAGCAGGGCCAGCACCTCGTCAAAGGCATGGCCTTCGCGCAGCAGGGCCCGGGCCTGCGCCACGTCCACGGAGCGGGCGCTGTGGGCATGGCGCGCCAGCAGTACACCGGATTCCTCGAAGGCCTCGCGCAGCGCCGCCACGTACAGAGCGGCGGCGCCCTGTGGGTCCAGGTCGGGTTCGCCCAGGGCACGGTGCAAGGCGCTGGCGTCCTGGTCCAGGTACTGCGCCACGTCCAGCTCCGCGTCGGCGGCGTCGAGCTTGCCGCCTGGAAACACATAGGCACCCCCGAGCACGTCGGACAGGCCATGGCGCTGCATCAGGAACACTTCCAGCCCCGGCGCACCGTCGCGCAGCAGCACCACAGTGGCGGCCGGGCGCGGCGGCGTGTCGATGACCAGCGTGTTCAGTTCCATGCGCCATTGTCGCGCGCCGCAGCGGCCTGCCGTGACGCATGAATTACAGTATCGGCAACCAACAGGAAGACTATTTCATGAGCATTGATTTCAAGGGCCGTGTGGCCATCGTCACGGGTGCCGGCGGCGGCCTGGGCCGCGAACATGCACTGGCACTGGCACAGCGCGGAGCCCAGGTGCTGGTGAACGACCTGGGTGGCGCGCGCGACGGCAGCGCCGGCACGGGCTCGGTCACTGCGGCGCAGGCCGTGGTGGCCGAGATCCGGGCCTTCGGCGGCGAAGCCATTGCCAATGGCGCTTCGGTGACCGACTACGCCGCGGTGCGAGCCATGGTGGAGCAGGCCATGCAAACCTGGGGCCGGGTGGACATCCTGGTGAACAACGCCGGCATCCTGCGCGACAAGAGTTTTGCCAAGATGGAGCTGGATGATTTCCGGCTGGTGTTGGACGTGCATCTGATGGGCGCGGTGCATTGCTGCAAGGCGGTGTGGCCGGTGATGACAGCGCAGAAGTACGGCCGCATCATCATGACCACTTCCTCTTCCGGCCTGTATGGCAACTTCGGCCAGTCCAACTACAGCGCCGCCAAGATGGCGCTGGTGGGCCTGATGCAGACACTTTCCATCGAAGGTGCCAAGAACGATATCCGGGTCAACTGCCTGGCCCCCACGGCTGCCACCCGCATGACCGAAGGCCTGATGCCCGAGCCGGTACTGCGTGCCCTGCAGCCAGCGGCCGTGGTGCCGGCGCTGCTGGTGCTGGCGGGCAACGAGGCTCCGAACCGTCGCATCCTGTGCGCCGGCGCCGGTACCTTTGCTGCGGCCCATGTCACGCTCACGGGCGGCATGCATCTGGGCGCGGGCGAGGACGTGCCGGAGCAGTTGCTGGCGCATCTGGCCGAGGTCACGGACCGGTCCGGCGAGCAGGTGCCGCAGAGTGGCTCGGCCCAGGGCACGAATGAGGTCAGCAAGGCCATGGCCGCCGCCGCGGTCAGCGCCTGAGGCGCCGCGGAGGCCATGCCGGGCTTCGGAATGCTACTTGTTCGGTAGTGCTCTGTGCCTTGTCCATGCGCTTTTCAGCTGGTTTTCCCTCTCAAATCCGGGTCTGGAAAGTGATCCAAGGCAGCTGCCTGTTGGCTGTGGCCGCACTGCTACTGGCAGCGGGCACGGCCTTGGCCCAGACACCGGCATCACCAATCCTGGCCCAGGCCCAGGCGCCTGCGGCGCCTGTACTGGCTGCGGCCCAGTCACCAGTCGGCGCGCGGCCCAAGGTGGCGCTGGTGCTCTCGGGCGGTGGCGCCCGCGGCTTTGCGCACCTGGGCGTGATCCAGGTGCTGCGCGAGGCCCGGGTGCCGGTGGACATGGTGGTGGGTACCAGCATGGGTGCCGTCGTTGGCGGTGGCTATGCTGCCGGCCACACGCTGGAGCAGTTGCTGGCGCTGACCCGCGAGACCGACTGGGGTGACCTGTTTTCCTCTTCGGCGCCGCGCACCGAGCGCGACTTCCGCCGGCGCGAGGAAGACGTGCAGTACCTCTCGCGCTTGTCCTTTGGCCTGAGCCGCGAGGGCCTGACGCTGCCGCGCAGCACCTTCGGCTCTTACCAGCTCGATGAGTTGCTGCGCCGCATCGCGCTACCGGCGCATGCTGCCGACGACCTGGCGCAGCTTCCGATCCCCTTCCGCGCCGTGGCCACGGACCTGGTCAGTGGCGACATGGTGGTATTGCGCCAGACCACGCTGTTCTCGGCCATGCGGGCCTCGATGTCGATCCCCGGCGCCTTTGTGCCAGTGGAGATCGACACCCGGCTGCTGGTGGACGGCGGCCTGGCGCGCAATCTGCCGGTGGACGTGGCGCGCGCCATGGGTGCCGACATCGTGATCGCGGTCAACGTGGGCACGCCGCTGGCACCGCGCGAGAAGCTCAACAGCGCGCTCGACGTGGCTCAGCAGATGGTCAACATCCTGACCGAGCGCAATGTCGCCGAGTCGCTGGGCCAGCTGGGCAGCGCCGACGTGCTGATTGCGCCCGATCTGAAGCAGATCAGCTTCACCGACTTCGAGCGCGTGACCGAAATCATCGGCCGCGGCGAGGCTGCTGCACGCGCCGTGCTGCCGCGCCTGCGTGCCCTGGGCGTGGACGGTTCGTACTATGCCGCCTGGGAGGCCACGCGTACCGCCAGCGTGAACCGCAACGAGGCGGTGCAGGTGGCGTCGGTACGGATCGAGGGCGCGGTGCGCACCAATCCCGAGGTGCTGCGCCAGACGCTGGGCATCCGCAGCGGCGAAAGTCTGACT
>JANMKM010000163.1:0-2131 GCA_031372035.1 Rhodoferax sp.
GCCGGGCCGTCCAGTCCCGCCTCCTGCAACACCGCTGCGATTTCGGCAGCGTCGGCCATGTTGCGGCCCTGTTCCCACATGGCCGTGTACATCGCGTCAACAAAGGGCGCGGCGCAACCCTGCGCCTGCGCCGCCACGGCAAGCCGCATGATCTGCAGCGTGTTCACAGGGAAGAACGGATTGGGCCGAAAGCTGCCCAGGCCATGTCTGGCGATGAAGCGCTGCATCTCCAGCCGCTCGTACGCGAGCTTGTTGGGAATACCGGCATACGCCTCCATCGGCGAGCGGTTGTTGCTCAGTTTGAACAGGCCGCCGAGCAGGATCGGCACGTAGTCGAACTGCGTGCCGGTGCGCGCCGTGATGCCCGGCAGGACCTTGTGGCAAAGATAGGCGTTCGGGCTGCCGAAGTCGAACAGAAATTGCGCGCGTTGACGGGTCGTCATGGCGTTCACCAGTTTTCCATCCAGGGGCGCAACTCGGTCTCATGGGTCCAGGCATCGCGCGGTTGCGTGTGGATCTGCCAGTAGGCGTCGGCAATCGAATCCGGGCTGAGAATGCCGTGTTGCGCCTTCATTGCATAGCGCTCAGGGAAGTTGGAGCGGATGAACTCGGTATCGATGGCGCCGTCGATCACCGGATGCGCCACATGGATCCCCTTGGGCCAGAGTTCGCGCGCCATGCTTTGCGCCAGCGCCCGCAGCGCGTGTTTGGCCCCGGCAAACGCGGCAAATCCTTCCCTGCCGCGCAGGCTTGCGGTGGCACCGGTGAAGATGATGGTTCCGCGGCCGCGCGGAAGCATCACCCTTGCCGCTTCGCGGCCCATCAGAAAACCGGCAAAACAGCCCATTTCCCAGACCTTGCGGTAAACCTGCGCCGTGGTCTGCGTAATACCAAAGCACACATTGGCGCCGATGTTGAACACCGCCACTTCGATCGGTGCAATCTCGCGCTCGATCTTTTCCACCAGCGCGACCATGTCTTCTTCCTTGCGCGCGTCGCTGCCAAAGCCGTGCGCCTCGCCACCCTCCGAGCGGATCTGCGCCAGCAAGGGCTCCAGCTTGTCAGCCGTGCGGCGCGTCACGCAGGCTATGTACCCCTCGCGCGCGAAGCGCCGGGCGACTGCGCCGCCGGTGGCGTCGCCAGCGCCGATCACGAGGATGGCCTTTCGGGTGTTCATGGAGCGTCCTGGTACCAGGTGTTCTCGTCGTAGAAAGGCCCCGGCTTCTCGCGCAGCGCCTCGTACTTGCAGATTTCCGGCTCGGCGCCCAGCGGGATGGAGACGCCATCACGAAACGCCCACTCACCGCGCTCGCTGGTCGAGGCGCGCACATAACTCTGAATGGCAAACGCGCGGTCATGGTCGGACGTATTCCTGTGCCGCCAGGTGGCGTGGTGCTTCAGCCCCTCGGCGTAGATGCGTTGCGATTCGGCCTGCGCCAGCGCCATTTCTTCCCTGCCGAACACACCCCGCACCACGGCATAACCGTGGTCCCAGTAGTGCTGGATGTAGTCGCGGCTCTCAAGGGGCAATACGGCGCCCATCAGCTTCCTTCAGGATGGCCGGATCGAACGGTTGGCGGCTGAACACCGCGCGCAGCATCGGCGCGAAATGCGCCAGCGGCTTGCTGCGGTATGCGGGGTCGAAAGCGGCCTGGTCGTAGCGTTCGCAGAAGCGCCAGCAGGCCGCGTACCACGGGTGGCTGCGGTAGGCCAGGTGGCCGTCGGGGTCGCGCCCGTAGTGCTGCGCGTAGTACTTCATCTGGAACAGGCCGTGCATCTCCACGATCCACGTCACTTCGGCGCGCACGTAGGGCCGCAGAACAGCCGCGGCAAGCTGCGAATGGTTCTCCGGGGCGAGCTCGTCGCCCAGGTCATGCAGCAGTGCCGCAACGATGACTTCGATATCGGCGCCATCGGCTTCGGCGCGCGTGGCGCTTTGCAGCGAGTGCTCCAGCCGGCTTACCTGGTAACCCTGGATCGAATCGCCCAGGCGCTCGAGCGCCAGCAACAGCCGATCCGGCAGCGCGCGGATGTAGTCGTTCTCGAGCACATGCAGGAACTGGTAGTCCTCGGCCGTGCCGTCCTTCATCTGCGTGAACGCAACTGTCTGCATGGCGTGTTCCCTTGTTCA
>JANMKM010000167.1:0-4645 GCA_031372035.1 Rhodoferax sp.
AACGAAGTACATCACCGGGCTCATCGCGCCCTCCGGACGAGCCCTGGTCGTCATTGGCGCTTGTCTTAGCACCCTGGTGCTCTTGCTGCTGCAGACGGGCTGCGGCAACGACAACATTGCCAACGGTGCTGGCAATACGGCGGACGAAATCCGCACAGGCGCTGGCAACGACACGATCAATGGCGGTCAGGGCTCGGACACGATTGATGGCGGCAGTGGCGATGATGTGGTGACGGTCACGGCCGTCGCCAATTCGCAGCAGACGGACCAGATTGCAGGCGGTGCCGGCAACGACACGCTGAACCTGGACCTGGCCGCCGACACCGCAGGCCTGAGTTACTACATTTCGAATGCCGCCAATGTGCTGGTGGCGGTCTTTTCTGCTGGATCGACCTTGGACACGGTGCGCACCGCGCTGGCGCAGGAGGCGAGCATCAAGTTCGAGAGCGGTGGAAATACCCAAGCCACATTCACAGGGTTCGAGATATTCAACACGCTGGCTTCGGCTGGCTTAGACGCCGTGCTTTACCGCGGTGGAACCAGTTATGACGGGCGGGGCGGTACGGACACTTTCTATGCCGACTGGAGCGGTGTCACGTCCAACATCACCTGGCTGAATCAACCGACCGGGCCTACCCAGGTGGTCAACGGGATCAGCCTGACCAGGTTGGAGCGCCTGCTGTTGCAGACCGGCAGCGGCAACGACAACATAACCAATGTTTCGGCCAATGTGGGCGACGAAATCACCACGGGGGCGGGTAACGACACCATCAATGGTGGTCTGGGCAATGACACCATAGACGCCGGCAGCGGTGATGATGTGGTCAACCAGACAGCCGTAGCCGGCATCCAGAACATTGACCAGGTAGTGGGTGGCACAGGTACCGACGTATTCAACCTGGACCTGACGGCAGAGAGCGCCGGCCTGGTGCTCTATCTGTACAACGCTGCCGGTCAGCAGTTCTCCAGTCTTGGGTCCACGTCGCAGCGCAGTGCGTTCACGGCCAATTTGCCGCTGGCGACAAAAATACTGTTCGAGGGCGGCGCCAACACCAAGGCCACGGTGAGCGAGTTCGAGGTCTGGAATTTCACGGGAAGCCAGGCCAACGACCTGATCGTGTATCGCAACGGCTCCAGCTACGACGGGCAGGGCGGCACCGACGGTTTCTATGCGGATTGGAGCGGAGTCACTACAGACATCAGTTGGGCCAACAACCCGGGTGGTCCTGCACAGTTGGTTAATGGAGTCAGCGTCGCCCGGGTGGAGCGTCTGGCTGTGCAAACCGGAAGTGGCAACGACTACATCACCAACACAGCGGTCGCCACGCAGGATGACATCGCCACCGGGGACGGCAACGACACGATCAACGGTGGTGTGGGCTCGGACAGCATCGACGCCGGGGCGGGTGACGATGTGGTCATGCTGGCAGCCGTGGCGAACGCCTCCCAGAGTGGCACCTTTATTGGTGGTGCGGGCACCGACGTTTTCAATCTTGATGTGTCTGCAGACACTGGCAGTCTGAACTTCTATCTGTACGACGGTGCCGGGCAGCAGTTCGCCCAGCTGGGTGCTTCGGGACCCTTCAGCTACATCCAGACCAAGTTGCCCAGTGCCGTCAAGATATTTGTCGCCACTAGCAACACTACCCAGGCGACGATTTCCGGCTTTGAAATCTGGAATCTTGTCGGAACCCAGGGCAACGATCTGTTGATTTACCAGGGCGGCACGACCTACGACGGACAAGGAGGTATCGACACCTTTTATGCCGATTGGGGTACCTCTACCTCGGACATTGTCTGGAACAACAATCCTTCCGGACCGGCACAGCTTGTCAATGGTGTCAGCATCTCCGGGGTCGAAAAACTGCTGTTGCAAACCGGCAGCGGCAACGACAACATCGCCAATGCCGGTTCGACGTACGACGAGATCTTTACTGGCAATGGCAACGACACGGTCGACGCAGGGTTGGGATCGGACTCCATCGACGCAGGCGGCGGCGATGACCGCATCCATGTAAATGCAGCATCGGGCGCGACACGGCAGGTGACCGTGATCGGGGGTGCCGGAACCGACACGCTGGATTTGGACCTGGGGGCGGAGGGGTCGACCACAGCACTGCAATACTTCCCCAACTACGCGAATGGCGCCAACATTGCGCAGCTCGCCAGCGACTCGCCGCTGAACTACATCGGCAACTCGATGGCGGCGGCATCCAGTACCAGGCTGATCGCCACCTACACCACCCTGGTCTTGACGGGTGTGGAGATCGTCAGTCTCGTAGCCACGCCGGCCAACGATCTGCTGGTATTCCAGGATGGCACCAGGTACGACGGCCGTGCCGGCACCGACACTTTCTTTGCCGACTGGAGTGCCCGAACCGCGCCACTGATCTGGCACAACGACGGCAGCGAGACCACCTATGACGGCGTTACCGTCAGCAATGTGGAGCGCCTGTTGCTGAAGACCGGCAGCGGCAACGACGTGGTTGACAACTCCGTCAACCGCACCAGCGACGACATCCGTACTGGTGCCGGCAACGACACGATTACACCCGCGTCCGGTCTGGAGGAATTGGTGGATGCCGGCAGTGGAGACGACGTCATCAACTTCTATGCAGCCTCGAACGCATTGCACCGGGTAACGATTGAGGGGGGCACCGGGACAGACACGGTCAACCTCGACCTGTCGAACGACGGAGCGACCACTGTCTTTTACTACCGGCCGGCCAACTCCAGTGGTGCGGAGATTGCGCAGCTCAGCAGCAGTTCGCCCCTGAACTACATCGCCAACTCCATGGCAGGCGCCGCGAAACTCGTGATCGACGCACCATTCACGGACACGACGCTGACGGGCGTTGAAATCGTCAACCTGATCGCCACGCCCGGCAATGACTTGCTGATCTACCAAGGTGGTACCCAGTACGACGGCCGCGGTGGCACGGACACTTTCTATGCCAACTGGAGCGCATCCAGCACGGCCATCGTCTGGCAGAACAGTCCCTCTGGCCCGGCCCAGATGGTCAACGGCGCCAGCCTTGCCGGCATGGAGCGCCTGTTACTGCAAACCGGCAGCGGCAATGACATCGTCACTACAACCGGTGTTGCCGATGACGACATCCGCAGCGGCGCCGGCAATGATTCGGTGGTCGCCGGCGGCGGACTCGATACCGTGACTGCCGGTACCGGCAGCGACACGCTGGAAGGCGGCGACGGCAACGACAGCCTGCTGGGCGGTGACGGTGACGATGTCCTGCGCGGTGATGCCGGCAATGACACCCTGGACGGCGGCCCCGGCAACGACAGCATGTTCGGTGGCACGGGTGACGACCTGTACATCCTGGACTCGGTGTTTGACGAGGTCACGGAGCAGGAGGGCGAAGGTACTGACACCATCACCAGCAACACCTCGATCATCATTGCCCTCAACGTCGAGAACGCCATCTACACCGGCAGCGGTGGCGGCTTCATCCGCGGCAACCCGCTGAACAACACGATTGCCACCCAGGGTGTGAGCATGTCGCTGGATGGCGCGGCCGGCATCGACACGGTTACCTACAAGAGCCGCGCCACGTCCGTCAATCTGAACCTGGCCACCGGCGTGGGCAGCTACGCCGGCGGTACGGACACGCTGATCAGTTTCGAGAATGCCCAGGGCGGCAGCGACAGGGACACCCTGATCGGCGACGTCAACGCCAACGTGCTCGACGGCCTGGCCGGTGCCGACACCATGCGCGGTGGCGCTGGCGGCGACACCTACATCGTTGACAACGTCGGCGACGTGGTGGAGGAAACCGACAACGCGGCCGTAGCCATCAGTGCCGGGCTGGGTGCTCAGGCTGTGGGCATTGGCGAGCAGATCGACACCGTCATTTCGAGCATCAGCTACACGCTGGGCAACTTCGTCGAGAACCTGACGCTCAAGCTCGGTGGCGGGAACCTGTTCGGCGTCGGCAATGCACTGAACAACCTGATGCTGGGCAACGAGGGCAACAACACCCTTACCGGCTTGGCTGGCAATGACACGCTGGACGGTGGCGCCGGCGCCGATTCCATGTCCGGCGGCACGGGGCGGGATACCTACTACGTTGACAACACGGCTGACTCGGTGCTGGAGACCAGCAACGCCAGCGGAGCTGCGCCAGGCCTGCCGCAAGCTGTGGGCGTGGGGGACGCGATTGACGAGGTGATCAGCAGCATCAGCTATGCGCTGGGCAACTTTGTCGAGAACCTCACGCTCAAGCTCGGTGCCGGCAACCTGGCCGGCATCGGCAACGCACTGGACAACCTGATGCTGGGCAACGAGGGCAACAACAGCCTCACTGGCCTGGCCGGCAACGACACCCTGGACGGCGGCGCGGGTGCCGACGCCATGGCGGGTGGCACCGGCAACGACACCTATTTTGTCGACAACCTCGGCGACACGGTGCTGGAGACCAGCAACGCGCCCGAAGGTGCGCTGGAGCAACCCCAGGAGCTGAACGTGGCTGGCGCGGTGGACGCCGTCATCAGCAGCATCAACTACACGCTGGGCAACTTTGTCGAGAACCTCACGCTCAAGCTGGGTGCCGGCAACCTCTCGGGCGTTGGCAACGCGCTGGACAACCTGATACTGGGCAATGAAGGCAACAACAGCCTGAGCGGCCTG
>JANMKM010000249.1:0-9029 GCA_031372035.1 Rhodoferax sp.
ACCGCGGCAACCGGCCAACTGGGAACGGTAGCGAATGTTGCTGACGAAGCTCAGGTCGCCGGGTGTCGCAGACGCGAGCGTCGCCAGGCCGCCGATCAATGTCTGGGGATCGCCATGCAATTCACCGCCCAGAGCATCAACAATGGTTCGCAATGGCAGTGTCACGCTTTAGTCGCCGTCTATCTGGCTCCGGTGTTGAGCGCCTTGATTACCTTGTCGGTAATGTCGTGCTTGGGATTGATATACACCGCCTCCTGCAGCACCACGTCATATTTTTCGGTCTCCGCCACCTGCTTGATGACCTTGTTGGCACGCTCCAGCACCTGCTGCAGTTCCTCGTTCTTGCGCGAGGTCAGGTCCTCCTGGAACTCGCGCCGCTTGCGCTGGAAGTCGCGGTCCTGCTCGACCAATTGCTTTTGCCGCGTGCTGCGCTGCACGTCAGACAGCGTCGGTGCCTCGCGTTCGAACTTGTCGGAAGCCACCTTCAGCCCTGCGCCAATGTCCAGCAGTTCCTTCTCGCGTTTGGAAAACTCCTGTTCCAGCTTGGCCTGAGCCGCCTTGGCCGTATTCGCCTCGCGGAAGATGCGGTCGGTATTGACGAACCCCAGGCGGATTTCCTGCGCCTGTGAAGCCAGGGTCGGCAGCGCCAGCAGCACAACCATACCCAGCCGGGAAAAGAGTTGCTTCATTAGAAACTGGTTCCGATCTGAAATTGGGTGGTCTGGATTTTATCCCCAGCAAATTTGCGTATCGGCTTTGCAAACGCCATGCGCAAAGGGCCGACCGGGGAAATCCAGCTCAGGCCGATGCCGGTGGACGAGCGCAATTCGGCCAGGGTGAACTTCTCACTTTCGCCAAAAACGTTGCCGGCATCGAAGAAGCCAAACAGGCGCAGCGTGCGGTCGTTACCGGCACCCGGCAGCGGGAAGAGCAGTTCGGCATTCAGGTTGATCTTTTTCGGACCGCCAATGACGGAACCGGAAATGTCGTGCGGGCCCAGAGTGCCCTGCTCGAAGCCACGCACCGAACCCAGACCACCCGAGTAGAAGTTCTTGAACACCGGGAACGGCCGGTCGTTGAGCCCCTTGCCCAAACCCAACTCCGCATTCAGGGCCACGGTGAACTGCTTGTTCAGCGGAATGAACTGCTGGAAAGTGGCGCTGGCCTTGACATAGCGGGCGTCGCCCACCACAGCGACTTCGGCGCCAAGCCGGTTGTAGCGGCCGGAGGTCGGCGCGATCACGCTGTCACGGCTGTCACGGCCCCAACCAATGGTCAAGGGCACGGCAATACTGCTGTAACCGAATTGCGCCGCATAGGCCAGATAGGCAATCGGGATGTTGGTGCCGGGGTTGATCCTGGTGCGCTCGTAGGCACCGCCAAAGTACACCGTGTCGCTCTCGCTGAACGGCACGCCAAAGCGGATGCCCGCACCGGAAGTGACCAGGTTGTAGTTGACCGCCAGATCCTGCGTCGGGGTGTAGGCTCGGTGGTAGAAGTCCAGCGTTCTGGAGACACCATCGGCAGTGAAGTACGGGTCCGTGGTGTTGAGCACGATCACGCGGTTGTTGCGGCTGGTGTTGACTTCCACGCCCAGGTAGTTGCCCGAACCAAACACGTTCTCCTGCTTGATGCTGAATGACAGCGACAGCCGTTCGGCGCTGGAGTAACCGGCGCCCACGCTCAAGCTGCCGGTGGGCTTCTCCACCACGGTCAACAGCAGGTCCACCTGGTCGGGGGAACCCGGCACATCCTGGTTCTCCACCGTGACTTCCTTGAAGTAACCCAGGCGGTCCACGCGATCACGCGACAGCTTGATCTTGTTACCGTCATACCAGGAAGACTCGAACTGCCGGAATTCGCGCCGCACCACCTCGTCCCGGGTACGGGTGTTACCGGCAATGTTGACCCGCCGCACATAGGTGCGCCGCTCCGGAGAGGCCTGCAGCACCAGCAGCACATGGTTCTTGCCGCGGTCCACATCGGGCACGGCTTCAACCCGGGCAAAGGCATAGCCGAAATTGGCAAAATAGTCGGTGAACGCCTTCTGGGTCGCGGTCACCAATGCGGCGTTGTAGGGCTCGCCTGGGCGCACCCGCACCAGCGTCTTGAATTCGTCGTCCTTGCCCAGGTAGTTGCCTTCCAGCTTGACGCCCGAGACGATGAAGCGTTCACCCTCCACCACATTGATCGTGATCGTGATGTCCCGTTTGTTCGGCGCAATCGCAACCTGGGTCGATTCGATCTTGAATTCCAGGTAACCACGCGTCAGGTAGTAGGAGCGCAGCGACTCCAGGTCGGCATTGAGCTTGGTACGTGAATACCGGTCCGACTTGGTGTACCAGCTCAGCCAGCCACCCGTATCCAGTTCGAACAGATTGCGCAGCGTCGACTCCGAGAACACCTCATTGCCGACAATCCGGATTTCCTTGATCTTGGCTGGTTCGCCCTCGGTCACGTTGAACGACAGATTGACCCGGTTGCGCTCGGCCGGTGTCACCGTGGTGATCACTTCGGCACCATACAAACTGCGGTTGATGTACTGCTGCTTGAGTTCCTGCTCGGCCCGGTCCACCAGGGACTTGTCATAGGCACGGCCATCGGTCAGGCCCACTTCACGCAGCGCCTTCTGCAGCGCTTCCTTGTCGAATTCCTTGGAGCCGATGATCTCGACATCGGCAATCGTCGGCCGCTCTTCCACGATCACGACAAGCACGTCGCCGCTGACCTCGAGCCGCACGTCGGTGAACAGACCCAGGGCAAACAGCGCCCGGATGGCGGACGAGCCCTTGTCGTCGCTGTAGGTATCGCCCACCCGCACTGGCAGAGATGCGAACACGGTGCCGGCCTCCACCCGCTGCAGACCTTCGACCCGGATGTCGCGGACGGTAAACGGGTCCACAGCCCACGCGGCGTTGGCATACAGCACCATGGCGGCCACGGCTGATACTGCGCGCACGCGAAAACGATTGAATTGCATTTTTTGTGTTCGAAATTCTGACCGGCAAGCTTCACCCTGCCGGGAAATTAACCAAAGAGGCGGGAAACGTCATTGAACAGGGCAATCGACATCAGGACCGTCAGGAGCGCGACGCCGGCCCGTTGCAAGCGCTCCATCCATGCTTCGGTCACGCTCTTGCCGGTTGCGCCCTCCCAAAGATAATACATCAGGTGTCCACCATCGAGGACCGGTAGCGGTAACAGGTTCAGCACTCCCAAACTGACGCTGATGAGAGCCAGAAACACCAGATATTGGCTCAGCCCGAGGCTCGCCGATTTGCCCGCATAGTCGGCGATGGTCAGTGGTCCGCTCAGGTTCTTTACCGAAGCTTCACCAATCAGCATCCGGCCCAGCATCCGCAGTGTCAGCATCGACACGTCCCAGGTCCGCACCAGCCCCCGCCACAGGCCGTCCACAGGCCCGTATTGCACGGTCACATACTCCGGCGGCGCGCCGACGTAGGCATTGATCCGGCCCACCCAGGTGCCGTTTTCCTGGCGGCTGTCGGGCCGCAGTTCCAGTTCCATGATGGTACCGGCACGCTCGATCCGCCACGGGGCCGCCACGGTCTGTCCAGCCGGCGCACTGGAGCGGATCAAGTCCCGCAGTTGCTGGCCGTCCACCACCGGCGTACTGCCGATGCGCAGCACCAGGTCGCCCTCGCGCAGCCCGGTGCGCTCGGCCGCGCCGCTGGGCATGATCTGCCCTAACATCGGCCGCGTGGATGGGCCGACGATGCCGATGCGGCGAAACATCTGCTCATTCACCTCTTCGGACCGCACCTGGCTCAGCGGCAGCACCGCGTCCATGCTGGCTGCCCGGACACGGGGCGCAAACACCAGCCGCACATCGCGGCCCTGCAAGGTGCCACGGGTCAGCAGCCAGCGCAGGTCCTCAAACGATTCGATGCTCTCGGGCTCGCTGCCGACAAAGCCACCACGTTGCACCAGTTCACCACCGACCAGGCCAGCCTGCTGCGCCAGCGAACCGACTGGTGGCGCAGCCAACACGGCCCTGGGCAGTTCGACGCCGGTCCAGTTGACCACGGCATACAGCAAGGCCGCCAGCAGCAGGTTGGCAATCGGTCCGGCGGCGACGATGGCGACACGCGAGCGCAGCGGTTGGGTGTTGAACGCCAGATGGCGCTCCTCGGGCGGCACAGGCGCCTCGCGCTCGTCGAGCATACGCACGTAACCGCCCAGCGGGAATACGCCGATCACGAATTCCGTGGGCGAACCCTTGGGCTGCCAACGCCAGATGGCCCGGCCAAAGCCGACTGAAAAGCGCAGTACCTTGACGCCGCAGGCCACTGCCACCCGGTAGTGGCCGTACTCATGCACGGCAATCAACAGGGCCAGCGCAGTCACAAATGCCAGTACTGTCAGCATGATGGTCTCCAGGTCATCTCAGGTTTTCAGACTCTGTACGGTCTGCCTGGCGTGCGCTCGCGCCTGCGCGTCGAGCTCCAACAGATCGGCCAGAGACCCCGGCGCGGGTGGCACCAGGCTGTTCATGGTTGCATCATTGACCCGGTGAATCTCATCAAAGCGGATGCAGCCGTCCAGGAACGCAGCGACCGCCACTTCATTGGAGGCATTGAGCACGGCGGTGCTGCCGGGCGGTGCCCGCAGCACCGACCAGGCCAATTGCAAGCCGGGAAAGCGCTCGCGCTGCTGCGGCGAATCCGAAGGCTCGAAGGTGAGGTCGGCCAGAGTCCGGAAGTCCAGTGCCGTGGCGCCGCTTTCGATCCGGTCTGGCCAGGACAGGCCGTAGGCAATGGGCACCCGCATATCCGGTGTGCCGAGCTGCGCCAGCACCGAATGGTCCCGGTACTGCACCATGGAATGGATCACACTTTGCGGGTGGATCACCACCTCGAGTTGTTGCACCGAAACGCCGAACAGGTAGTGCGCCTCGATCAGCTCCAGCGCCTTGTTCATCATGGTGGCCGAGTCCACCGATATCTTGCGCCCCATCACCCAGTTGGGGTGGGCACAGGCTTCCTGCGGCGTCACCAGGTGGAAGGTGCGGGGATCACGGCTGCGGAACGGACCGCCCGAAGCGGTCAGGATGATCTTGTCGATGCACGTGGGCCAGGACGCACGCTGCGGCGGCAGGCACTGGAACACGGCCGAGTGTTCGCTGTCGATCGGCAACAGGGTGGCACCGCCCTGCGCGACCGCCTGCAGGAACAAGCCGGCCCCGACCACCAGGGCTTCCTTGTTCGCCAGCAACAGGCGCTTGCCGGCGCGCGCCGCGGCCAGGCACGGCGCCAGGCCGGCAGCGCCCACCACGGCGGCCATCACAATGTCGGCCTGTTCGTGCGCCGCCACCGTGCACAGCGCTTCCTCGCCCCACAGCACCCGGGTGGGCAACCCCAGGTCGCGGCATTGCTGCTGCAGCAGCACACCAAACTCGGCTGTGGCCATCACGGCAAACGCCGGGCGGACCTCGACGCACTGCTGCAACAGCTGCGAAGTGCGGGTGTGGGCCGTCAACGCAAACACCTCAAAGCGCTGCGGGTGCCGTTGCAACACCTCGAGCGTGCTTACACCCACCGAACCGGTGGAGCCGAGGATGACGACGCGCTGTCTGCTCTGGTCCATCGACGGCTACAGCGAATACAACATCATGGCCAGCGGCAAGGTCGGCAGCAGTGCGTCCACGCGGTCCAGCACCCCACCATGTCCAGGCAGCAGGTTGCTGCTGTCCTTGACCTGTGCCGCACGCTTGATCAACGACTCGACCAGATCCCCCACCACACTCATCGCCACCATGAACAGCACCGCCAACACCAGCAACGCCCAGCCCTTGTGAAACAAGTGGCTGTACAGGCTTGGCACCTGGGCCGCCCAGGCCACGTCGGCCCAGCGCCAGGCCAGCGCCAGCAGCAGGACGCCAGCCATTGCGCCCCACACGCCTTCCCAGCTCTTGCCCGGGCTGATGCTCGGCGCCAGCCGGGTACGGGCGAACTTGCCACCAAACCTGCGCCCGGCAAAGTAGGCCGCAATGTCGGCAGCCCACACCAATACCAGCGCCGAGAGCAGAAAATTGATGCCCACGACCCGCGCCTGGGCCACCGCCAGCCAGGCCAGGCACAAGACCGCCACACCAGCCAGGAGTCTCAGCGCGCGCGGCAAGCGCAGCCACTGCGCTGCACCGCCGCGCAACAGCCAGCTGCCGGCAAGCACCCAAAAGGCACCGGCCAGCAACCACAGTTGCGGCAATGGCTGCCGCAACAGGCCCAGCCACCAGCCGTACAGGCACAGTCCGGCACAAACCAGTCCGGTCAACAATGACAACCATTGCGGGTACGCCAGCAGTCGCGCCAGCTCCCAGGCGGCGGCGGCGATCAGCAGCAATGCGACCGCACAGAAGGGCTCTGCCGAGGGGTAGAACAGGGCGGGCAGCAGGACCAGCAGCAGCAGCACTGCCGTAATCACGCGTTGCCTCAGCATGTGATGACCTTGGAACCTATCTGTGAACAAGACGGCCCCGCGCCGGGGTCCCAAGGGGTGCAGCCGTAGGAGCGAGACGCGCCGTGGTGCCGAGCACCACAAGCGGCTTGCGACACCCGGATGTGCCCCTTGGGGCCCCGGCCCGAAGGGTTGCGACGATAAAGCGCGCCTGCGGCGTTGCAACCCTTGCCCAGGGGGCCACCCTGGGCTGCGGCTTACGCCTTGCATCCATCGCTTTCTCGTCACAACGCGGGGTCGTCTTGTTCACAGATAGGTTCTCATGCAACGCGCTGCTTGCCGCCGTTGAAGTCGGCCTGCCCGAGCAGTTTGCCAAATCGCCGTTCACGCCTGCCGAAGGCCGCAATGGCACGATCAAGTTCGGTTTCGTCAAATTCGGGCCAGAGCTTGTCGCTGAAGAACAACTCGGAATAAGCCGCCTGCCAAAGCAGGAAATTGCTGATGCGCTGCTCGCCCCCGGTGCGAATGATCAAGTCCGGGTCTGGCACATGGGCCAGGGCCATCGCTGCGTCCAGCGAGGCCTCAGTGATCTCCCGGCCCTGCGCCGCCAGGCGGGCTGCAGCCTGCGCCACGTCCCAGCGGCCGCCATAGTTGAAACAGACGTTGAAGACCAGACGCGAATTTCCGGCCGTGGCCGCCTCGCCATCGGCCAGGCCGTTGCGCACCCGCTCCGACAGGCCGGCCCGGTCACCAATGAAATGGATGCGCACACCGTCGGCGCGCAGTAGCGGAATCTCCCGCGCCAGCGCCAGCGCTAGCAGGTCCATCAGACCGGAGACTTCCTCCGCCGGGCGGTTCCAGTTCTCCGAAGAAAAAGCGAACACGGTGAGTACGGCAACGCCGCGGTCGGCACAGGCCCTGACACAGCGCTTGAGGGTATCGACACCCTGCTTGTGCCCAGCCACCCGGGGCAGGTAGCGCTGCGACGCCCAGCGGCCGTTGCCATCCATCACGATGGCAATGTGGTGCGGTGCCGTACCTGCTGTGTTCATGGAGGGGATGGCAGCCTCAGACTGCCATCAGGTCCTGCTCTTTGGACGCCACCAGCTGGTCAATGGCTATCACGTGGCGATCCGTCAGCTTCTGGATCTCGGCCTCGGAGCGCTTCTGGTCATCTTCCGAGGCCAGCTTGTCGCGCACTGCCTTTTTCACCGCCTCATTGGCATCCCGGCGCAGGTTGCGTACCGCGATCTTGGCGTTCTCACCTTCACCGCGCACCACCTTGGTCAGCTCGCGGCGCCGTTCCTCGGTCATGGCCGGCATCGGCACCCGGATCAGGTCTCCCATGGACGAGGGATTGAGGCCCAGGTCGCTGTCGCGGATGGCCTTCTCGATTTTGGCGCCCATGCCCTTTTCCCAAGGCTGGATGCTGATGGTGCGGGCGTCGAGCAGCGACACATTGGCCACCTGGTTGATCGGCAGCGTCGCGCCATAGTAGTCCACGTGCACCGAATCCAACAGGGCCGGATTGGCGCGTCCGGTGCGGATCTTGGTCAGATTGCCCTTGAGCGCAGTGATGGTCTGGTCCATCTTGGCGTCCATTGTTTTCTTGACTTCTTCAATCGTCATTCTCAGCTCCTGGGAAGTCCGCGCACCGCCTGACGAGCGCCGCCAGCCATCGCGCTGCGCGCATTGTCACGCATAGACCAGCGTTCCCTCATCTTCGCCCATCACCACCCGTTTGAGCGCGCCATGCTTGATGATCGAAAACACGCGGATCGGCAGTTTCTGGTCGCGGCACAGGGCAAAGGCCGTGGCGTCCATGATGCCCAGGTTGCGCGAAATCGCCTCATCGAACGAAATCCGGGCGTAGCGCGTGGCCGTCGGGTCCTTCTTTGGGTCAGCACTGTAAACGCCATCCACCTTGGTCGCCTTGAGCACCACTTCAGCGCCAATCTCGGCGCCGCGCAGGGCCGCAGCGGTATCGGTGGTGAAGAACGGATTGCCGGTGCCGGCGGCGAAGATCACCACCTTGCCCTCTTCCAGGTACTGCAGCGCCTTGGGCCGCACATAGGGCTCCACCACCTGCTCAATGCCGATAGCCGACATTACGCGTGCCGTCAGGCCGGCCTTGTTCATGGTATCTCCCAGGGCCAACGCATTCATCACTGTAGCCAGCATGCCCATGTAGTCAGCCGTGGCCCGGTCCATGCCGACAGAACCGCCGGCCACGCCACGAAAGATGTTGCCGCCACCAATGACCACGGCCACCTCCACACCCAGGCGCGTGACCTCTGCCACCTCGTCCACCATGCGCACGATGGTGTCGCGGTTGATGCCAAACTGGTCATCCCCCATCAGAGCCTCGCCGGAGAGCTTGAGCAGGATGCGCTTGTGGGCGGGCTTCGCGGACATGGGTTTCTCCTGAAAGGCGGCGGTGTTGAATGGGTCGGTGACCTTGGCTGCCAACGGCAAGTGGGCGGATTATGCTCAGCGTTGCGCGGCGGCCACCTGGGCTGCCACTTCGGCCGCGAAGTCGTCCACCTTCTTCTCGATGCCCTCGCCCACCACGTACAGGGTGAAAGCCTGTACCGTGGTCGCAGCGGTCTTGA
>JANMKM010000254.1:0-7174 GCA_031372035.1 Rhodoferax sp.
ATCTCGCCCGACGTCGACACCTACACCCACCGCATCGGGCGCACCGGGCGCGTCGACGAGGAAGGCTGGGCCTTCAGCCTGGTCAGCGACGACGAGATGGGCCGCGTCGGCAACCACGAAAAGACCTTGGGCTTCAGCAGCGAATGGCTGCCGTTGGCCACATTGACCCCGAGCAGTCAGCAGCCCCTGCAGGCGCCGATGCAGACGCTGCAGATTCTGGGCGGGCGCAAGGAGAAGATCCGCGCCGGCGACGTGCTGGGCGCCCTGACCGGCGCCGACGGTGGCGAGGTGGCCTTCACCCGCGAACAGATCGGCAAGATCCAGGTGACCGAGTTCTGCACCTTTGTCGCGGTGCAGCGCGACCTGGCCGCGGCGGCGCTGCGCAAGCTGGGCGATGGCCGCGTCAAGGGTCGCCCGGTGCGGGTGCGGTTGCTCAGCGGAGCCCCGTCTGAAGTTCCGGACTGAGATTGCAACCAGGGCGCGGCGCGGCCCATCGTTCCTGCGCATAATGTTTTGCAGTTGATCTGCAAAGCAGCAGGGAGAGGAAATGTGATTCGTCGCTTGTCGATCCGGGCGCAGCTGTTGGCCATGGTGTCACTGGCCGCATTGCCACTGCTGGGGCTGGCGCTGTACGGCGTCGTCGAATCGTCGGCTGTCGCGTTGCGCCATGCCGAAACCCAGACCCGGCAGATGGCCATTGCCACCGCGGCTGACCTGCAGACCGTGTTGCGCGATACCGGAGGGTTGCTGCAGCGGCTGGCACTGCGGCCCCAGGTGCGGGTCCTCGATGCGGCGCGCTGCGACCCGGTGTTTCAGGACCTGGGCGGGGTGCTGCCGGGCCTGGAGAACCTGGGCCTGCGCGACCTGCAAGGCAACCTGGTGTGCGCCACGCGCAAGGACTCGGCCCCGGCCAACGTGGTGTCGGCCGCGCCCTGGTTTGCGACGGCTCTGCGCAGCACCGGTTTTCTGATCAGCGACATCTATGCCAGGCCTGGCACCAGCCACTGGTCGGCCATCGGTTCGCACCCGGTGTTCGGCAGCGACGGCCTGGTGGCCGGACTGCTGGTGGTGCGCATGGACCTGGGGGCGATCCAGCAGCAGCTGCTGGCGGGCGTTCCTGCCGGTGTGGTGGTGGCTGTGTTCGACAGCCAGGGCCGCTATGCCATGCGCACAACGGATCCGGCGCGCTGGGTTGGCACCCTGGCGACCAACCCGCAGCGCATCCAGCAACGCGCCGCCGGCCAGTTGCCGGAGCTGGAACTGGCGCGTGGCGCCGATGGTGTTGACCGGGTCTATGCCTTTGCGACGGTCGGCACCAGCGGCTGGCTGGTTGCGGCCGGTGTGGCGCAGGACCAGGTATTTGCCCAGTACCACCAGCAGCTGCTGCGCAACGGTCTGGCCGCGGCCGCGGCGCTGGCATTGGCACTGTGGCTGGCACTGCGTATCAGCGCTCACATTGCCCGGCCGATCCACCATCTGCAGGATGTGGCGGCCCGGGTGGCCGGCGGCGACTCCCAGGCCCGGGCGCAGGAAGATGGACCGGGAGATGTGCAGGCCGTGGCCCGGCAGTTCAACCAGATGCTCGACGCGCGGGATCTGGCGCTGGCGCGCGAACGGCGCCATGCCGACATCTACGCCGCCCTGTTGCAGACCAACCAGGCCATTGTCCACGGTCAAGACCCGCAGCAGCTGTACCAGGAGATCTGCGACATCTGCGTGCGCTTCGGTCGGGTCAAGATGGCCTACGTCGTACTGCTGGAGCAGGGCAAGCCAGTGGTCCATGCCTGGGCCGGTCCGGCGCAGGAGTTCCTGCGCGAGATCTCGCTGACGATCGACCTGGCGCTGCCGCAAGGTCGGGGACCGGTGGCCACGGCGGTCCATGAACGGCGCGACTACATCTGCAACGACTTCCACGCCGACGAGCGCACCTTGCCGGGACGCGCGGCCGCAGCACGCATCGGTACCCAGGCAATGGCGGCGCTCCCGTTCTACCGCGGTGGGGCGGTGGCTGGTGTTCTCAGCCTACATGTGGCCGAGAAGGACTACTTTGACGCACAGCTCACGGCGCTGCTGCACGAGATGGTGGCTGATCTGTCGTTTGCATTGGACAATTACGACCGGGAGCAGGCGCGGGCCCAGGCCATGGAGGCCCTGCGCGTCAGCGAGCAGCGGATCCGCAACCTGTTTGACCAGGCGGCTGACGGCATCTTCATCTTCGATGGCAGGCGCCACTTCGTCGAGGTCAATGCCGCCGGCGCGGCGATGCTGGGTTACGGGCGCGAGGAACTGATCGGTCTGCACGTGTCGGAGGTGCTGGACCCGCGCGAGCATCCGCGCCTGCTGGCCACGGCCGACGATGTGGCGGCCGGCCTGGCGAACCCGAACGAGTGGTTGCACCGCAGGAAGGACGGCAGCCGCTTTCCGGCCGAAGTCAGCGACCGGCCACTGCCCGGGGGCCAGTTCCTGGCGATCACCCGGGACTTGAGCGCGCGCCGCCAGGCCGAGCAGCGCATCGAATACCTGGCCACGCATGACGGCGTGACCGGTCTGCCGAACCACAACCTGATGATGGACCGTGCGGCCCAGGCTATCAGCCATGCGCGGCGGACCGGCCGCCAGCTGGCGCTGATGTACCTGGACCTGGACCGCTTCAAGGTGATCAACGATGGCTACGGCCACGCCTTTGGCGACGCCGTGCTCAACGCCGTCGGGCAGCGGCTGCGCTCGCTGGTACGCGACGAGGACACGGTGGCGCGCCAGAGCGGTGACGAGTTCCTGGTGCTGCTGACCGACCTGGCCCGGTACGCCGACGCTTATGTGGTGGCGCAGAAAATCCTGGACGCATTTGCGCTGCCGTTCACGCTCCAGGAACGCGAGGTGCATGTGGGCCTGAGCATGGGCGTGAGCATCTTTCCGGACAATGGCACCGATGTCGATGCGCTGGTCAACAACGCCGATGTGGCGATGTACCGGGCCAAGGACATGGGCCGCGCCAACTACCAGTTCTTCACCCAGGACATGAGTGACGCCACGCGCCAGCGGGTGGACATCGAGAACCACCTGCGCCAGGCCGTGGCCCAGAACCAGCTGCACTTGCTGTACCAGCCCAAGGTGGACCTGGCCAGTGGCCGGATTTTGGGCTGCGAAGCCCTGTTGCGCTGGGAGCACCCGGAGCTCGGCAGCGTGTCGCCGGTGCGCTTCATCCCGATCGCGGAGGAGTCCGGCCAAATCGTGCCGATTGGCGACTGGGTGTTGCGCGTTGCCTGCCTGCAGAACCGGGCCTGGCGTGAAGCTGGCCTGGCGCCGGTGGTGGTGTCGGTCAATCTGTCGGCGCGTCAGTTTCTGCACCGCGATGTCACGGCCTGGGTGGCGCAGACGCTGCAGCAGACCGGGCTGGATGCGCAGGGACTGGAGCTGGAGCTGACGGAGAGCCTGATCGCCAGCGACGTGGAGAGCGTGATAGCCACCGTGGAGCAACTCAAGGCCCTGGGCGTGAGCCTGTCGATCGACGACTTCGGCACCGGCTACTCCAGCCTGAGCTACCTCAAGCGCTTCAAGGTGGATACCCTGAAGATCGACCAGTCCTTTGTGCGCAACATGCTTGACGCTGCAGATGAGGCCGGCATCGTGCTGGCGGTCATCGCTCTGGCGCGCAGCCTCAAGCTCACCGTGATTGCCGAAGGCGTGGAGACTGCGGCCCATTGCGCCTTCCTGCGCCAGCATGATTGCGACCAGATCCAGGGCTACTACTTCAGCCGCCCCGTGCCCCCCGGCGAGTTCGCCCGGATGCTGGCCGAGGACCGGCGCCTGGCCCTTGACGCGGACCCGGCTGGTGTCGGAGGCCACGCTTCGCATGGGGTATGAATTCGCCTGCAAAGCGCATAAAATAAGCACAGACAGCTACTGAAAACATAGCGACGGAGCGCCCCGTTGGAGTGACCCGGGGGCGCGAGGAGCAAGGCATGACGATGGGAAACGCGGATCGGGCAGCGGCCCGGCACAGGTGGGCCGTGGTTGCCGCGGGGCTGTTGCTGTTGGCGGCCTGCAACAAGCCCGTGCCGCTGGTGTATCCGGGCTATGCGGAGGCTGACTATGTGCGCCTGGCCGCACCTATCAGTGGCACGCTGGCGGCGTTGCATGTCAGCCGCGGCGATGTGGTTGCGGCAGCGGCGCCGGCCTTCGCACTGGAGCAGCAAAGCGAGTTTGAAGGCCGCAAGGAGGCCGAGTTCCGGGTGCGCCGCAGCCAGGACCAGCTCAATGACCTGAAGCTCGGGCGCCGGCCGGAGGAACTGCAGGCGCTGCGGGCCCAGCTGGCGCAGGCCCAGTCGGGGCTGGATCTGTCGCAGTCGGAACTGGCCCGGGCCAGCAAGCTGGTGGCAGAGAAATTCAATTCACCGGCCAGCCTGGACCAGGCCCGCGCTGCCGTGTCCCGGGACCAGGCCCGGGTGAGCGAGCTCAATGCCCAGTTGCGCCTTGCGGTGCAGGGTGGCCGCAGCAACGAGATCGCCGCCGCCGGCGAAGAGGTGCGCGCGGCCCCGGCGCTGTTGGCCCAGGCCCAGTGGCGGCTGGAGCAGAAGACCCAGCACACGCCGGTGGCCGGCGACGTGGTGGATGTGTTCTACCGTGAAGGCGAGTTTGTGCCGGCCGGTGCGCCGGTGATCAGCCTGCTGCCGCCGGGCAACATCAAGGCCCGCTTTTTCGTCTCGCAGGCGGTGCTGGGCGCTCTGGCCATCGGCCAGAGCGTCAGCCTGCAGTGCGACGGCTGTGGCGCACCGATAGCCGCCCGCATCAGTTTCATGGCGCGCGAGGCCGAGTACACCGCGCCCATCATCTATAGCAAGGAAAACCGGGCCACGCTGGTGTTCATGGTCGAGGCCCGCCCGGCAGCCGCCGATGCCCGGCGTCTGCACCCGGGCCAGCCGCTGGAAGTGCGGCTGGATGTTGCGCCGGCCGCTGCGCAATGACTCCCACCGGCGAAAGTCCGAGTGCTTCCTCGGGAGGTAGCGCAGTACACGCAGTGACAAACGTGGAAGCGTTGATCCAGGTGCATGGGCTGACGAAACGCTACGGCGACCGCGTTGTTGTCGATGGCGTGGACCTGCGGGTCGAGCAGGGCCGCATCTATGGCTTTCTCGGGCCGAATGGCAGCGGCAAGACCACCACCATCCGCATGCTCTGCGGCCTGCTGACGCCCGACGCCGGCGAGGGTACCTGCATGGGCTTCAATATCCGCACCGAGGCTGCACTGATCAAGCGCGAGGTCGGCTACATGACGCAGCGTTTCGGCCTGTACGAAGACCTGAGCATCGAGGAAAACCTGGACTTTATCGCCCGGGTCTATGCTGTGCCTGACCGGCGCATGAAGGTGGCCGCCACGCTGGAGCGTCTGGGTCTGACTGGCCGGCGCAAGCAGCTGGCCGGCGCCCTGTCGGGCGGCTGGAAGCAGCGCCTTGCGTTGGCCGCCTGCCTGATCCATGCGCCGCGGCTGCTGCTGCTCGATGAGCCCACGGCCGGTGTGGATCCGGCCGCGCGGCGCGACTTCTGGGACCAGATCCACGACCTGGCGGCCAGCGGTCTGACGGTGCTGGTATCGACCCACTACATGGACGAGGCCGAACGCTGCCACGAGCTGGCCTACATCGCCTACGGCAGGCTGCTGACCCATGGCACGGTGGCGCAGGTGATTGCCGGCGCCGGCCTGGTGACGGCGGCGGTCAGTGGCGGCAACCAGGTGGAGATCGGGCACCAGCTGCGCACTGCGCCCGGCATCCGCACCGTGGCGCCCTTCGGCACCAGCCTGCATGTCAGTGCCTCGCACCGCAGAGAGCTCGACACCGCGCTGGCGGCGCTGCCGCAGCAGGGGCTGGCCGTGCAGATGATCGAACCCAGCCTGGAAGACGTGTTCATCGCGCTGATGCAGGGCGCCAAAGACAACTATGCCGAGGCTGCAGCATGAGCTTTTCGAGATTCCTTGCCATCCTGATCAAGGAGTTCCGCCAGGTGCGCCGGGACCGCCTGACCTTCGGCATGATGGTGGGGGTTCCCATCATCCAGCTGGTGCTGTTCGGCTTTGCCATCAACAGCGACCCGAAGCAGCTGCCGGCGGCGGTGGTGCTGGCGGACCAGAGTGTCTTTGCCCGCAGCCTGGTGGCCGGGATGCAGAACTCGGCCTACTTCCGCATCACCCATCGCCCGGCCAGCGAGGCCGAGGCCGACGCCCTGCTGGAGCGCGGCGAGGTGCAGTTCGTGCTGGTGGTGCCGGTGGACTTTGCCCGCCGGCTGGTGCGCGGCGAGCGCCCGGTGCTGCTGCTGGCGGCTGACGCCAGCGACCCCTCCGCCACCGGCAACGCCATCGCCGCCATCAACGCCATCGGTGAGCGCGCCATCGGCCGGGACCTGTTGGGCCCGCTGGCAAATCTGCGCCCGGCGGCGGCACCCTTCGAGCTGCGGGTGCAGCGCCGCTACAACCCGGAAGGGCTGTCGAGCTACAACGTGATTCCGGGGCTGATCGGCGTGATCCTGACGATGACGATGGTGATGATGACCTCGCTGGCGATGACCCGCGAGCGTGAACGTGGCACCATGGAAAACCTGCTGGCCACGCCGGCGCGGCCGTTCGAAGTGATGCTGGGCAAGATCGTGCCCTACATCCTGATCGGCTACGTGCAGGTGAGCGTGATTCTGCTGGCGGCCTGGCTGCTGTTTCAGGTGCCGATGGTCGGCAGTCTGCTGCTGCTCTCCTTGGTGCTGGTGGTCTTCATCGCGGCGAATCTGGCGGTGGGCTTCACCTTCTCCACCATTGCCCGCAATCAGCTGCAGGCGATGCAGCTGACCTTCTTTTTCTTCCTGCCCTCGATGCTGCTGACCGGCTTCATGTTTCCGTTTCGCGGCATGCACAACTGGGCCCAGGTGATCGGCGAGGCCCTGCCACTGACGCACTTCCTGCGCATCGTGCGCGGCATCATGCTCAAGGGCAACGGCTGGCCAGAGGTGGCGCCGCACCTCTGGCCAATTGCGCTGTTCATGCTGGTGGCCGGGGCTGTGGCGCTGGCGCGTTACCGGCAGACGCTGGACTGAGGCAGCGCCTGGATGGGACAACGCGGCCTGGTCACCCGAGTCGGTGAGAAGGAGGAACGGATGAACGACGACACCTGGCTGCAGCCCTGGCTGGTCC
>JANMKM010000298.1:0-2485 GCA_031372035.1 Rhodoferax sp.
TATTGAGCTCCTCTGTTTCTATTCCCATGGAATATGGACTTTGTCCACGGTGCGCTGGGCTTCGTGCAACATCTTCTCCACCCAGGACCATGCTGCTGCTGCCATCGCCGCTGACGGCACGCCGGTGTTTGCGATCAAGGGCGAATCTCTGACCGACTACTGGGACTACACCCATCGCATCTTCGACTTCGGCCCCGCCGGCAGCGCAGGCGAAGGCCCGAACATGATCCTGGACGACGGCGGCGACGCCACGCTGCTGATGCATCTGGGCCAGCAGGCAGAAAAGGATATGTCGGTACTGGCCAATCCCGGCAGCGAAGAGGAGCGCATCCTGTTTGCGGCCATCAAGGCCAAGATCGCTGTGGACCCGACCTGGTACACCCGCAAGTCGGCCCAGATCATCGGCGTGACCGAAGAGACCACCACCGGTGTGCACCGCCTGCATGAAATGTCTGCCCGCGGCACGCTGTTGTTCCGCGCCATAAACGTCAATGATTCCGTCACCAAGAGCAAGTTCGACAACCTCTACGGTTGCCGCGAATCGCTGGTGGACGGTATCAAGCGCGCCACCGACGTGATGATCGCCGGCAAGGTGGCGGTGGTGGCAGGCTACGGCGACGTGGGCAAGGGCTCGGCCCAGGCTCTGCGGGCCTTGAGCGCCCAGCTCTGGGTGACCGAGATCGACCCGATCTGCGCCCTGCAGGCAGCCATGGAAGGCTACCGCGTCGTCACGATGGAATATGCAGCCGACAAGGCCGACATCTTCGTCACCACCACCGGCAACAAGAACGTGATCAGGCATGAACACATGCTGGCCATGAAGGACCAGGCCATCGTCTGCAACATCGGCCATTTCGACAACGAAATCGAAGTCGCTTCACTGGAGCAATACCAGTGGGAAGAGATCAAGCCCCAGGTGGACCACATCATCTTCCCCGACGGCAAGCGCATCATCCTGCTGGCCAAGGGCCGGCTGGTGAACCTGGGCTGCGGCACCGGCCACCCCAGTTATGTGATGAGCTCGTCCTTTGCCAACCAGACCATCGCCCAGGTGGAACTGTTTGCCCACAAGGACGCCTACGACGTCGGCAAGGTCTATGTGCTGCCAAAGCACCTGGACGAGAAGGTGGCGCGGCTGCAGTTGAAGAAGCTCAACGCCCAGCTGACAGAGCTGACGACCGAGCAGGCCGCCTACATCGGTGTGCCCAAGGTCGGCCCCTACAAGGCCGACAGCTACCGCTATTGATCCACTGGCTGTTCCGCTCAGCACCGCCATGCGCATCGATCAGGTCCTGGTCGAGCGCGGGCTTGCGAGCACGCGCTCGCAGGCCCAGCGCCTGATCGCCGCCGGCGTGCGCTGGCGTGTGGGCGACGCCGACTGGAAAACTGTCGCCAAGAACGGCGACGACGTCGCGGGCGATGTCGAAGTGGAACTGCTTGACGCCTCCGAGGCCCGCTACGTGTCACGCGGCGGTCTCAAGCTCGAAGGTGCACTGCGCCAGACCGGCCTGTCCGTGGACGGCGCGGTCTGCCTGGACGTGGGCCAGTCCACCGGTGGCTTCACGGACTGCCTGCTGGCACACGGCGCGGCAGCCGTCTACGGGGTGGACGTGGGCAGCGCCCAGTTGCACCCCAAGATGCGTGCCGACGAGCGCGTGGTGGTGCTGGAGTCCTGCAACGCCCCGCGCCTTGGTCGCTGCAGATTTGGTAGCTGCCCACGTAATATCGGTGCGGTCTGCAGCCGAATTTACTCCCAAATTCACGCTGATCGTGGTCGATCTGTCGTTCATCTCGCTGACCCTGGTGCTGCCGGCACTGCGGCCTCTGCTGCAGCAAGGCGGCAGCTTGCTGCTGCTGGTCAAGCCACAGTTCGAGTTGCAACCCGGGCAGCTTGGCAAGGGCGGCATCGTGCGTGAACCGGCTTTGTACCAGGTGGTCGAGACCCGGCTGCGCGAAGCCTGCCAGGCCCTGGGGCTGGAGGTCCGCGACTGGTTCGCATCACCCATTGCGGGTGGCGACGGTAACCGCGAATTCTTCATCCACGCAACACCCTCATCTGCAGAGTCCGTATGAATCCGTCCGGCCAGATACCCATCAGTTTCGAGTTCTTCCCGCCGAACACACCTGTGGGCGACGACAAGCTGCGCACGGTGGTACAGGAACTCGGCGTCCTTGCGCCCGAATTCTTCAGTGTCACCTATGGCGCTGGCGGCTCCACCCGCGAAAAGACGCTCAAGACCGTGCAGGCTATTGCCCAGGCCGGCTTCCAGGCGGCGCCGCACTTGAGCTGCGTCGGCTCCACCCGCCAGGGCGTGGCCGAGATCCTGCACACCTACCGGGCCCAAGACATCCGGCGTGTGGTGGCACTGCGCGGCGACCTGCCTAGCGGCACGGCAACTGCCGGCGAGTTCCGTTACGCCGCCGAGCTGGTGCGCTTCATCCGCGAGGTTCAGGGCGCCGACTGGCATATCGAGGTGGCGGCCTA
>JANMKM010000321.1:0-1789 GCA_031372035.1 Rhodoferax sp.
GCGCGAGCCGCGCGGGTGTGCCACCTCGCGCGCCACGGTCTCGGCACTGTGGTCAGGCAACAGGTCCAGGTGGAACACGGCGCCCTCGCCTGTCGTGGCTGTTGCAATGGCGTCGCGCAACAGGCTGGACGCGGCGTAGACCAGGCTGCCCTCAACGCCGGTGTCAGTCGCCACGAATTCGCCTTTGCGCCGAAAGACCTTCCCCGGGCCGAAGTCACAGGCCAGCGCCACCGACTTGAAAGGCTGGCCCGCAAAGCGGCTGCGAAAGTGTTCGCTCCAGCCAGGACGCGTGCCGACCGCGACATCGAAGCCGCAATTGGCACTGCGCAGCGGTGCCACGTCAATGCCGCGCTCCTGCAACCAGGGCACCCAGGCACCGTCCGAGCCTAGCCGCGCCCAGCTGGCGCCACCGAGCGCCAGCACCACGGCGTCCGTGGACACTTGCAGGGTTGTGGCTGCGAGCGCCGCGCTCACACGGTCGGCTCCGGCGGCAGCAACACATGCAGCGCCATTGCCTGCCGCTGTCAGCCTGCTGTCCACTGCAAACGCCAGGTCTCGCGCCGAGCCCGGTGCAGTGGCAGCGCTCCATCCCAACCACCGGTGCCGCATGTGGAAGCGCACGCCGCGGCCGCGCAGCCAGTGCAGCCAGGCCCGTAGCAAAGGAGCTGCCTTCATTTCTGCCGGAAACACTCGCCCCGACGTGCCGACGAAGGTGTCCACACCCAGGCCCTGCGCCCACTGCCGCAACTCTGGCGCACCAAAGGCTTGCAGTAGCGGCTCGATCACACGGCGGCGCTCACCGTAACGGCTGGCAAACACATCGAAGGGTTCAGCATGCGTCAGGTTCAGCCCGCCCTTGCCGGCCAGCAGGAACTTCCGGCCCACGGAGGGCATGGCGTCGTACACTTCGACAGCCACGCCGGCGCTTGCCAGCACCTCGGCCGCCATCAAGCCGGCCGGCCCGGCACCGATGACGGCCACGCGTTTCATGCCGGCTTCAGCCACCCGTAGCGGCCTCGGGTGCGCCGGGCAACCCGGTCACAGCGCCGTCCGGCGTTAGGAATGCGGCACGCACCACCGCTTCGGGGTACAGGGCCTGCACCGCGTCGCGGTACCCCTGCAATTGCTCCACCAGCTCCGGCCGATCCTGCGGCGCCAGGGTGGACTTGTGGTCCAGCACCCACCAGACACCGCTGGCCTTGTGCTGCACCAGCCGGTCCAGCCGCACGGTCTCGCCCTGGTACATCAGCTCCACCTCATTGCCCTGCCAGGCCAGTTGGCTGCTGTCCCAGGCCCAGGCGGCGGCGCCGGCCAGGATGCCCTGGGCCATGGTGGCAGCCCGTGCGGCCTGGTGCGGGTCCAGGCCGAATTCGCGGCCGGCCGCCAGCGCGTTGGGCGCCGATGCATCGCCCCATTCCAGCAGCCGGTGCATGGCCTTGCCAACGCGGGTCACCACGGCATCGTCGCTGTCGGCCGGTTGGTCCGCAGGCTCAGACTTGACATCGTCGGTGGTGTGTGGGGGCTCGGGCGCCATGGGCAACTCCTGCAAGGCATAACTGGATTCTGCCGCCCGTATCTGCGCGGCGGCCGGCAACTGATGCATGGCCTGCGCCGGCAGCAGCGCGTCCAGGCGCTGCCACCAGCTGTTGCTGCTGGCGCGGTGCGGCGCAATGGAGGACACGGCCAGGGTGTGGCGGGCCCGGGTCAGGGCGACGTAGAGCGCGTTCAGTTCCTCACGCGCGCGCTCCTGCTGCTCTACGCGCAGCGTCTCCTGCGCGCAATGTGGCGG